>DASUSU010000162.1:0-13368 GCA_036374915.1 Acidimicrobiia bacterium
GTGCCACCGGTGGTCGCCTACGGTCCTCACGTCGACGCTCATGCCCTGGAAGCAGCCGTCGAGTCGGGCTGCCGGGAGGCACTGCCCCGGTCAAAGGTCTTCCGGCGTCTGCCGGAACTGCTCGACTCAAGTCCCCGATGACAACCGCTCGGCTCGACCTCACCCGGCTGCAGATCCTGGCCTTTCGACGACGGGTGGGAGCCCTGGACGAGCGGCTCCCCCCGGGTCGGCGCTCTCTGCGGCGTGCCGCGTGGGCGGGTATGCAGGACAGCGTGCCCCGATCCGCCCTGCTCTCGATTCACGCCCGGGTCGAGAAGACCGAGCCGGTTACTTGGGAGGACCCCTCGCTGGTTCAGATCTGGGGCCCGCGTTACAACGCCTACGTCGTGGCGGCCGCCGATCTCGCCGTCTTCACGCTCGGGAGGTTGCCCGATGATGCAGGCGACCGGCAGTTCGCCGAGGACCGCGCCGCACGTCTGGATGCCTTCCTCGGCGGAGCGAGGATGACCACGAGGGAGGTCGGTCGAGCCCTCGGTGTGCACCCGGGTAGCCACAGGTACGCCGCACCCACCGGGAGGGTGTTGATGCGGTGGGACGGGGCCGGACAGCCCGTCATCTGGACCATCCCTCCACCCGAGGTCGATCCGCAGGATGCTCGCCTCGAGCTCGCACGTCGTTACCTGCACATAATCGGTCCGGCCACGCCCGAATCCTTCGCCGAGTGGGCGGGGATTCACCGCCCGCAGGGCAGGGCGGCGTTCACCGCGCTGGGCAGGTCATTGACCCCGGTGCGGACACCGATCGGGGAGGCGTGGATTCTCACCCGTGACGAGGGCGAGTTCCGTGCCGCGCCGGGGCCGGTTGCGCCCGCCCGGCTGATCCCGAGCGGGGACGCCTACTACCTCCTTCATGGTGACGATCGCGAACTCCTGGTCCCTGACGCCGACCGTCGCGGCACCCTCTGGACGTCTCGGGTCTGGCCGGGGGCGATTCTCGTCAAGGGCGATATCGTCGGGACTTGGCGGCGCTCTCATGACACGGTGACCATGAAGACCTGGCACCGTCTCTCCCGCGCCGAGCACGATGCCGTGGAGAGGGAAGCGGCGTCGTTGCCGGTCCCCGGCGTCACAGGCCAGATCCGGGTTCGCTGGGACGCCTGATCCGCCGGCTCTCGTCGCACGCTCTTCGATCTGTCGCACTTCACCTGCTCCGAGCTAGAGGGGCGTCGCCACACGGCACCGGACTCAGCAGCGCTCGTTGTCGGGTGTCGAGCGAGTGTCTAGCCTCTCCGGCCGGAATCCGCGCACCCCAGTTGGAGGAAACCGGTGACCGTATTGGATTGGCTGCTCGATTCAGACCCCTCGATCAGGTGGCAGGTGATGAGGGATCTCACCGGCGAGCCCGCAGAAGCAGTCGCCGACGAGCGCGCCAAGGTCGCCACCGAGGGATGGGGGGCGCGATTGCTCGCACTCCAGGACGGAGACGGTCAATGGGGCCGAGATGTGCTCCCCGCCTCGAAGGAGGATGACGGCGACGGGTTGCCCGACGTCGCTACCAGGAAGCTCATGCTCGAGGTGCACGACATCTCCCTGGACCGGCTCGCCGGATACCTCGACCTCGACGCCGAGGCCCTCGCCGCCTGGGAGAAAGACCCGCATCCGAACCTCGATGACGAGGGCATCGCCAAGTACCGGTCTGCCCTCAATTGGATGAGAAACTCCATCGGCACCCTGAAACCGTCCTGGACCTCGACGACCTACACCTTGATGCTGCTCCGTGAATTCGGTCTCGACCCTGCCAGCGACCAGGCTCGGCGGGCGGTTGCACTGGTCCGGGACAACAGCAGGTGGGACCACGACGGCCAGCGCTACTTCGACGGGGAAGTCGAGCCGTGCATCAACGGCAAGACCGTCGCCCTCGGCGCCTACTTCGGCCAGGACGTCGACGGCGTCGTGGAACGGCTCCTCGGCGAGCAGCTCGACGACGGCGGGTGGAACTGCGAGGCGGAGAGAGGTTCGATCCGCTCGTCGTTCAACACCACGATCGCCGTCCTCGAAGGGCTCTTGGAGTACGAGGTGGCCAACGGCGCCCCTGCCGACGTGACCGCCGCTCGCCTCAGGGCGCAGGAATACCTCCTGGAGCGTCGCATGTTCCGCCGTTTGTCGACCGGCGAGGTCGCCGATCCTGCCTGGACGCAGTTCTCCTTCCCCACCTATTGGCACTACGACGTATTGCGCGGGCTCGACTATCTCCGGAGCGCCGGCGTGGAGCCCGACGAGAGATGCACCGAGGCGATCGAGCTCGTCGAGAGCAAGCGGGACCCCGACGGGCGATGGCCGCTGGAGAACACCCATCCCGGTCGGGTTCACATCGAAATGGACGAAGGCGACGGCAAGCCGAGCCGTTGGAACACGCTTCGTGCCATGCGAGTCCTCGATTGGCACGGAGAACACCCCGGCGCTGCCCACCTTGAACACGGTGCTCGATGAGGGCCGTCGTCTACGACCGGTACGGCCCGCCCGACGTGCTTCGTGTCGAGGAGGTCGCCAGGCCCTCACCGGGGCCGAATGAGGTAGTGGTCGAGGTTGTGGCGACGTCGGTCAACCTGGCGGATTGGGAATGCCTCACTGGATCGCCGATGTACGCCCGGATCGGAGGGCTCCGGGCTCCGGCCCACCGGACTCTCGGCTCCGACATCGCCGGGCGGGTCCATGCGGTCGGCACCGGCGTCACCCGGTTCCACCCCGGTGATGAGGTGTACGGCGAGATCCGCATGGGAGGCTTCGCCGAGTACGCGGTGGCCCGCGAGACGGCGCTGGCCCACAAGCCGGAGAAGTTGACCTTCGCCGAGGCTTCGACGCTGCCTCAGGCGGGGGCGATCGCGTTGCAGGGAACCGAAGGAGTCGAGCCCGGGCAGCGGATGCTGATCAACGGTGCCGGCGGAGGCTCCGGATCGTTCGCGATCCAGCTCGCCAAACGGGCCGGGGCGCATGTGATCGGCGTCGACAACGCGGGCAAGCTCGAGTTCATGCGATCGCTGGGCGCCGACGAGGTGATCGACTATCGGAGCCAGGACTTCACCAGGCTCGAACCGTCCGACCGTGTGCTCGACTTCGTCGCCCACCGCTCGGTGTTCGCCTACCGGCGGGCATTGGCTCCCGGCGGTCGATACCGCTGTGTCGGCGGGACAGTACGGGCCCTGCTGAGGGTGGTGACGATCGGTGCCATCGTCGGCCGGCTCACCGGTCGCCGCATCGGGTTGCTCGTGGTCAAGCCGGGCCCGAGCCATTTCGGGCCCCTCGCCGAGCTGTGTGTCTCCGGCGACGTCCAGATCCACATCGATCGCACCTTCCGGCTCGACGAGACGCCCCAGGCGCTGGCCCGGGTCGGGCAGGGTCGAGCCCTGGGCAAGGTGGTGGTCGAGGTCGCCTGAGAAGATCCCCGGCCCTCCGCTCCGTTAGCCTCCGCCGATGCCCTCCGAGTTCTGGTCGTTCGTGGCGGTGGCCACCGTCATCGTGATCGTGCCCGGGGCGGACATGGCGCTGGTGGCACGGAACACCCTGACCGGAGGCAGGGCGACCGGGCTCAGGACCGCGGTCGGCACGCTTCTCGGTCTCGGCGTCCATGCCGTAGCCGCCCTGGTCGGCCTTTCCGTCGTGATCGCGGCCTCGGCGACCGCGTTCAACACGGTCCGACTGGTGGGCGCCGCCTACCTGGTGTGGCTTGGGTTGCAGACACTGTGGAGGACTCGCACTCGGTCCGGGGCGATTCCCGATGAGCCGGTCACGAGATCGCCGCTCCGCCATGCCCCACTGGTGCAGGGCATGCTCACCAACGTCCTGAACCCGAAACTGTCCGTGTTCTTCCTGTCGTTCCTGCCTCAGTTCGTCGACGGATCCACACCCGCCACCCCCCAGATCCTGGTACTGACCGGCACCTTCATCGTCATGGGGGCGATCTGGCTCGGCACCTATGTCGTCGCCGTCGATCAGCTGTCGGGCGTGCTGACCCGACCGGCGGTGAGGCGCTGGCTCGACCGGGTCATCGGAGCCACCCTGGTCGGGCTTGGCGTTCGTCTCGCCGTGGTCAGAGCAGACTGATAGGGAGTCAGGTACTTCAGCTCATTCGAGCCGTGGCTCAGCGTTGTTCTGGTTCCGGGGACCGTGGTTCGAGGATCACAACGGCCGTCTCGTTGGAGCGGAGTGCGGCGAAGGCGTCCAGGTTTGCGTCTATCAGACGCCAACGCGCCCAGAGCCGGGTCCGCTCCTCACCCTGGGCTGCCCGACCCCTGACCGTGCGTCGGCCGCCGGCGAGATCGACGACGGCCACCGGATTGGCCTGGAGGTTGAGCCACCAGGCCGGCTCGGCGTCGGCCCAGCCGTTCATCGCCATGGTGACCAGGTTCGGGCCATCCTCGTAGTAGCCGAGCATGACGCTCCGTTCCTGGCCGGTGCGACGGCCGGTCGTGGTGAGACGCATGGTGCCCCAGCGGTTGGGCTTGGGACGCCAGAGCCCGACCTTGCCGCCGGTGAGGCGATAGAGGCCGCGGTGGGTGTACCAGGCGAGGCGAACGAACCATCGAGGGGGGACCCGCGCCGGTCGTGTCGACTCTTTCGTCATGTTGCTCTCCGACTAGCGAGACGGAACCGTGGCCAGGAGGTGACCTGTCTTATGGCGTAAGGTAAGCGCCGATGCGAGCGATGTCAAATGGGGAGCGACGGTGGCAGGCGGAGAGGACTCAGACGGCACCGAGGAGGCGGTCCAGACCGTCGAGGAGAAGGTCGAGGCTGAACTCGAACTCGGTCTGGTCGTCGCACCAGCCCAGTGTGGAGTCGGGGTCGTCGTGACCGATCTCCATCAGCATCCCGCTGAGATAGGGGAGCTGCTCGGCGAATTGCTCCAGCATCTCGTCGGATTGGCCGGGCTCCTCGTTGCCCGGGTTGAACAGCTCCTGGCTGAAGCCCAGGGCCTTGCTCCCCAAGGCATGCATGGCGTGATGGGCCAGGTCGTAGGAGAAGCCCCCCTCCCGGAATATGCCGAGCAGGCCTTCGAAGTAGAGCAGGATCGCAGGGCTCATGTTGGTGCGCTGCTCGATCACTTCCGGCGCCCAGGGATGGGCCAGCATCACCTCACGTGCGGCCAGGATCCGCATCCGCATCGCCGTCTTCCAGTCGCCTGCAGGGGACGGTCCGTCGATCGAGTACACCACCTGGTTGATCTCGTTGACGATCACGTCGACCACGCCGTCGAGCACTGCCTCCTTGTTGGCAACGTGGTAGTACAGCGACATAGCCTCGACTCCGACCTCGTGGGCGAGGTTGCGCATGGTGAGGGCCTCGAGCCCGGCTCTGTCGGCGAGTTGAACGGCGGCGCGTAACACCCGCTCTTTGCTCAGGGGAATCCGGGACGCGTTCCTCGGCTCGGTTTCCGTGGCCATGGTTCACACCACCTCGAACCTCATCTTACGTACAGGGTAAGGGTCCGACAGCCTTGCGCTGTACGACTCACGACATAACCGGGATGGAGGCAGCGGTCCCTAGAGATCCATCAAACCGCCTTCGTAGGCCATGACCACGGCCTGGGCCCGGTCTCTCGCTTCGAGCTTGGTCAGCACCCTCTTCACGTGCGTCTTCACCGTGTTCTCCGATATGAACAGCGTCTCGGCGAGCTCTTCGTTGGACAGGCCCCGGGCCAGCTCCTTGAGGACTTCCCGCTCCCGCTCGGTCAGGTCGGCGAACCGCGGGTTCTCCTGACGTTCCGGTCTTGACGCGAACTCCGCGATCAGCCGTCGGGTCACCGATGGGGAGAGCAGTGCCTCGCCGGCGGCCACGGTGCGGATCGCCTCGATCAGTTGTTCGGGCGGGCTTCGCTTCAGGATGAAGCCGGAGGCGCCGGCCTGGAGGGCACTGAACACATACTCGTCCAGCTCGAAGGTGGTGAGGATCAGGACCCTGGGCCCGTCGCCTGCCGCGGTGAGCTGCCGGGTGGCCTCGATCCCGTTCATCACAGGCATCCGGACGTCCATCACCACCACCGCGGGCCGGTGCCGTCTTGCCTCCGCCACCGCATCTTTGCCGTTTCCCGCTTCGGCGGTGACGATGAGGTCGGGGGCCTGTTCGATGACCATGCGAAGACCGGCTCGCATGAGGTGATCGTCGTCGACGAGGAGCACCTCGATCACGTGCCCGGCTCCCAGGCGAGATCGGCTCTGACCACGACCCCTTTGTCGTCGCTCCGATCGACGTGGAGCGACCCGCCGTGCAACGCAACCCGCTCCCTCATCCCGGTGATCCCCCGGCCCGGCCGAATCCCTGCGGCGTCGGCGGGGCCGTCGTCGGTGACCCGGATGTCGAGACGACCGTCCTCGATCGATACGTCGACGGTGGCCACCCGGGCATCGGCATGCTTGAGCACGTTGGTCAGCGCCTCCTGGGCTATCCGATAGGCGGCGAGGGCGACGCTGGTGGGAACCGAGGCGGGATCACCCGCGACCCGCAGGTCGACGGTGAGGCCGGTGTCGGCGAACGTGGCGGCGAGCCCGTGAAGATCACCCAGACCCGGCGTGGGAAGGAGGTCGGCCCCGGCCTCGTCTCGATGTAGCAGGGCCAGGACTCGATCCAACTCGTCGAGTGCATCTCTACCGGTCCTCTCGATCGTCTCGAATGCCCGAAGTGCTGCGTCGGTGTCATTGGCCACCGCTCGGCGGCCGGCTCCGGCGTGAACCACCATCACGTTGACGGTGTGACCGATGATGTCGTGGAGCTCGTGGGCGATTCGGATCCGCTCCTCTTCGAGGACCAGTCGTGCGTCGTTCGCCTCGGCGAGACGGCGAGACAGATCCCTCTCGTGACGCAGCTGCATCTCCTCGAGACGCCCCCCGTATATGCGGCCCGCCAGCCAGGCCACCACCCACATCGCCGCGGCGAATGCCGCCAGCGTCGGTCCTCCTTCGAAGGGGAAACGGGCGAAGTAGAAGACGACGCCGCTCACCCCCACCGGCAGAGCAAGCCATCGCTGCGGGTTGGTCCCGTAGGCGCCAATGGAATAGAGGGCTATGAGATTGGTCCATTGGTACATGTCGCTGGAGTATCCGACGACGATCGTGGCGATCACCGCCGCTCCGTTGACCCAGAACGCCGTCTCGGGGCGGGTCCGCCTCCATGCCAGCGAAGCCGAGGCCACCAGGGTGAATATCGACACCAGCGCCCGCGATCCGATCCCGAGGCCGTCGTCCCAGGAGAAGATCCACACCTCGACCGACGTGAGGGCCATGAACACCGCGGCGAGTACCGAATCGGCTGACGAGAAGGTCTTCGGCCGGCTGTTCCTGGTGTTGACGATCATCGTCTCGGGTGGGGGAGGTGGTCAGGCTACCTTCGCCGGCTCCACCCGCCCGATGGCCCCTCGATCG
This sequence comes from Acidimicrobiia bacterium, assembly GCA_036374915.1. Classification (GTDB taxonomy): domain Bacteria; phylum Actinomycetota; class Acidimicrobiia; order Spongiisociales; family ZC4RG35; genus JARDZU01. The sequence goes on from DASUSU010000162.1 coordinate 7,412, forward strand.
ATGAATCCTCGTGCCGCCCGGATCAGGGCGGCTGCCAGGATCACCAGCGAGATGGCCAACCCCAGGCTCCAGACGCTCGGGTCGGTCGGGCTCCGGCCTGCGATCGTCTGCACGGAGGCGAACACGAGGATCGCGGTGTAGGAGACCACGACGAGACGCATCAGGGCTCTCCTCGAGGTGGCCGGCGTCGAGCCGCCCCCAACCATGACCGCGGCGAGGATGAACAGCTGGATTCCGTGGAATGCAATCGCGTGGGGAAACTTGGCAACACCCGCACTTCCGTAGGTCACCGTATCGGGCACGGCGCCGCGGGCCTCCACATAGGCGACACCCAACGTGATGATCCACTGGCCGATCCCCAGACCGGTTGTTACCAGCAGCAGACCGGCGATGACCGCCATCTTCACCGAGGGGTCCGTCGGGCGTTCGATCAACGACCAGAAGAGGAGGCCGAGGAGACAGAGCGACATGAATCCCACCGCGGTCCCCATCAGTGCGAAAACGGTCGCGTCGCCGGCTTCCATCACGTTGAAGTGCGAAGCCCTGCCTCGCCACGCCTGCACCGCGATCAGCCCGACTTCCACCGACGACGACACCAGGAAGGTCCAGGCGAGCGAGCCGGCGAGGCGAGGGCGGTCGGGAAGACGGTCGAGCACCCAGCCGACGGTTGCCATGAGCAGCCCGACTGATATCGAGAACGTCAGCGGCTTGCGGAACGACACCGCCCCGGACCACGCCCAGCCGTTGCCGGCGAGGGCGACGAGATGGACGAGGGCGGAAACCATCCAGAAGCCAGCGCCCAGGTAGAGGACTCGAGCCGGTCGGCGGATCGGTCGCAACTCCTCGATGAGGCGACGGGTAGGGGCGTTCATTGGTTCTCCTTGGTCGGTCCAGCTCAACGTACGAACCGGCCTCCCACCCGTCGTCACCCTGCCGGGTGATCGGCAATCACCCCGTGGGGTGGTCTGGAGTTGTCGAATCTGGCCTGAGTGCTTGCACGGAGGAACCGGTGAGACAACCGATTCGTTGCGTGGCGTTGGCCGTCGATGGGCTCTTCGAACGACCGGACCGGGAGATCGACTGGCACACGGTCGACGACGAGTGCACCGTCACGTCAACGGCGAGCCCAGGGCGGTGGGAGCCTTCCAGAGGGACAGGTTGGCCTCCGTTGTCTCGCCGGCTGACTCGAGCCGGCGATCACTCTCCTTGCAGATCGGCGATGAGAGCCTTCATCTCGTCGATCTCACGACGCTGCGCTTCGATGATCTCGTCGGCGAGCTCCCTGACCCTCGGATCGGATATCTCGGCCCTCTCGCTGGTCAGGATGGCGATCGAGTGGTGAGGGATCATGGCTCTCATGTACGAAACGTCTTGAACCGTCTCCTGGCTTCTCGCCAGGAACAGCCCCCCGGCGACGACCAACGCGGCCCCGATGACAATGCCCACGTTGACCCTCTTGTTCGGGTACATCTTCCACATGAACCCCAGCATCACGATCGCCATGACCGCCCCCATGTACAACGCCATGTAGGACCTGGTCTCGCTCCACGTCACGTGGTCCAGCGCATAGACCGTGGAGTACATCAGACCGAACATGATCACGGTCGCGGTTCCGATCATTGCCGCGAAGCGGCCGTAGGACATCTTCATTGGTCTCCCTTTGTTTCGTCAGGACTCACCTGGCCCATACCCGGTCGTCCCGGCGGGCACACATCGGGGCGATCACCCATCGGTCCCCACATGTCGGCCTAGCCACCCGGGCGTTCCGGCCCTCTCCTCCGCCGGTATCCCCTGCTCGAGGACCGACCCTGGAAGCCGCTGCCGAGATAGAGGTGCTTGGCTGCAGGGTTGGCGCTCTCGTAGCTGACCTTGGCTCGGGTGGCACCGAGCGAGGCGAGGCGGTCGAGGCCGACCGTCAGGACATGCCGGGCCAATCCCCGTCGCCAATACATCTCCTCGGTGCGCATTGGCTCGACGAGACCGACGCCGGTGGCGGGATCCAGCCAGAAGAGCCCATAGGCGGCGACTCTCCCCTCAATGTCTTCCACCCGGAGGTCCAACTCCGGGCGATACAACGACGTCTCGGACAGGCGCTCGGCGACCCGATCGCCGTTTCTCGCCATCATGTGGTGTGGACGATCGAGGTGATCGAGCCTGTCGAATAGACCGAACCCTTCGGCGAGCTCGCTGATCGCAGGGACATGCGCGAGATCGATCCATGTCTCGACGAAGAAAGACTCGTCCGAAGCCGAGAATCCCGCCTCGAGCACCAACTCACGCAGCGTGTCGTCGTCGTCCCTGACCGTGACCTCGACATCCTCGAGAGACATGTCGTCGATCCGCTCCATGGCGCACGACCAGACTTCGGGCAGCATGTCCTCGGCCCTGCTGGGAAGGACGACGAGATCGCAACCCCAGGCGGTACCCCAATCGGTGAAGACGACAGCGGCATCGGGCTCACCGGAGGCGTCGGTCCAGAAGGGCTGGGCGATCTCATCGGACGCACGCTCGCGACGCCACCACCATTGGAAGTCAGCGGCCTCCCAGATACCACCCGTCGGATCTTCGATCCGGACACGGTTGGCGAGTCTGGTGATCAGGCGGAGGTATTCGAGCCCGGTGGCGGTCGTCTCGTCCACACATGCAGTCTGCCGGTTCGAGAGCTGCGAGCGAGGATCGACGCGGCCCCTAATCTCGTCCCGTGACTTCTCGAACCGCCGACGTTGAGCGCTGGTCCTCGCTCAAGGTCTGGCTCTTCTCGCTGTTCAACCGCGACCCGAAGAGCAATCTCGCCGCCGTGGACCTTCTCTCGCTGGGGCCCGACGACCGATTCCTCGACCTCGGGTGCGGGCTGGGGGCGGCGTTGGAGCACGCGAAAGCGACCGGCGCGGAGACCGCGGGCATCGATCCGAGCCCGGCGATGGTGGAGCGTGCCGCCAAGCGGGTTCCCGGCGTCGAGGTGAGGGAAGGCTCGGCGGAGACCATCCCGTTCGAGGACGACCGATTCACCGCGGCCCTGGCAGTGTCGACGTACCACCATTGGGCAGATCATGAGGCGGGTCTGGCCGAAGTCCGGCGTGTGCTTGCCCCGGGAGGTCGGCTTCTCATACTCGAGAGGAAGCTGAAGAAGGGCACCGGCCACGGATTGGACAGAGGTGAAGCCGACCAGCTGGCCCAGATGCTCGCCACCCATGGGTACAACGCCGCCGAGGTCGGCGCTGTTCGAGTCGGCCGGGCCGACTACCTGAAGGTGTCTGCGGTCAAACCGAACACGCCCTGAGACACCCGATGCGAGGAGCGGCGCCGGCGAGCGGTGCCGCCATCACGCAAGGGCGGTATCGAGTTCGTCGAGCAGTGCCTTGGCGGGGACGAACATCTCGGCGTAGTGGCGAACCCAGGCGATCTCGCCGCTCTTCCTGACCAGGGCGAAGCTGTGGCTGGGCCGGTCGCCGTGGCCGTAGATGCCGACCATGCCGTAGGCGGTCGAGACCTCGGCTTCCGGGTCGATGAGGATTGGGCCCTCGATCCCGAATCTCTCCGCCTCGGCGGCGACGAGAGGTGCCGGATCGACCATGATCGGGACCAGGCTCATACCGCGTTCGGCCACCGCGGCTTCAAGTTCGGGGATCTGGGCGAAGCAGCCGTCGCAGCCCAAGCCCATGGAGAAGTAGAGGAGAGCGTCGCCTTCCGCGAGGGTCTCGTCGAGTGACACCGTCCGGCCGTCGGCTGCGCTCAACTCGAACGGTATGGCCCGATCGATTCCCGCATCCTCGGTCTCCGAAAGGACCGAGACGGCGACTAGCACCGCCAGGGCGAGGGGGGCGACGGCGAAGCCGACCCACCTCCAGGGCGATCTCGCCCTGGGTTTGCGGCTACTCCCGCGTTGCGGCTGGATGGTCTTGGTCATGACAGCTCCGTTCGTCGGTCTCTTCGTTCTCGGGGTGCCGATACCGGCGCCGGCTCGACATTGCGATTGCAGCCACTGCCACCGCGACCAGGAACAAGCCGATGATCGGATCGGGGATCCAGGCAAGACCGTCGAGCACGGGAGTGAGGAAACCCTCGATTCCGGTGCCCAGACTGGCGGTGAACGAGGGCGCCAGCGACGATCCGGTCACCGCTACAACCGCCAGCACTACGGCCATGATCAAGAACATCACCGCCGCGGCCAGACCGGCGGTAGTCGTCGCCACCCGCACGGAGCCCACATTGAAAGCCACCGGCCTCGAGCCGATCTGGGCCCGATCGGGCCCTAGTCGGTCCCAGAGCAGGGTGAGGACGATCAGCGGGAACACCATCCCGAACACGTAGGCCAGCCCGATGCCGACGCCGGCGGCGATGCCGGGCGACACCGCCGACAGTGTGAGGACGCCGGCGAGCACCGGGGCGCAACAGGCGCTGGCGGCGCCGGAGAACACGCCGAGGGCAAAGACCCCGGCCGAGTCGGTGCGAGAGATGTCGGGTGATCCCCGGAGGAACGGTAGGGACCAGGTGCCCCCGCTCAGTGATACGACAGCGAGTACCAGGAGGAGGATGGCCCCGAGACCGTATACCGCGGTGTGATAGCGCAACAGGCTCTCGGTGAGGAGGCTGAGTCCGAGTGTCACCGGGATCAGGACCAGGGCTACCCCGGCGGCGAACACGAATGCCAGCGGGACCAGACGCCAACGGTGATTCCGGACCGAAGCCGCCAGAAAAGCCGGGAACATCACCACGATGCAGCAGGGGGCGAACAGAGCGACCGAGCCGGCCACGAAAGCCGCGAGGAGCGAACCTCCGAGGAACAGACCTTCCATCTCAGACCGCCACGTCGTTGGTCCGCCGAGCCAGATGCTCTTCCAGCTTTCGACGGGAGATGCGGCCGTATCCGAAGAACGCGCCATCGACCATCAGGATCGGCGGGAAAGGGACTTGATGACGCGCCAAGAGCCCGAGACCTTCCTCCGAGGAAAGCAGCACCCTTCTCACCGTGAGCGGAGTCACTGATCCCAGCTCGGCAAGCAGTCGGTCTACTTCGTCGCAGAAGTGACAGCCCGGAGCAGTCACCAGCACGATCTCAACTGGATCGTTCATAGCCCGGCCTCGGCGGCAGCCTCGACAGGGAGGCAGTGGTGTGCCTCGCCGTTTGGATGTGGCGCCGAGCCAAAGGCGGCCGTCAGCAGTTCGTCGACTACGTCCTCGATGCGCCCATCGGCTACCGCTTCGGGCACACAGCCTCGCAGATGGGCCTCGAGGACCTCACGACGCACTCGTTCCAGCGCTCCCTGCACCGCCGAGAGCTGGTGGAGCACGTCGATGCAATAACGATCGTCGTCGACCATGCGGATCACCCCGTCGAGATGCCCGCGCGCGGTGCGGAGGCGGAATCCGACCGACGAGGCCGCGGCCCTCAAGAGCCGGTCCGCCGCGACTCTACGAGGATCCGCTTCCGCTCCTCGAACTCCTCCTTCTCGATCTCCCCACCGGCATACCGGCGTTCGAGAATGTCCAGGGCGTCCGATTCCGACCGGTTCTTGGTAGCGGTTGCTGATCGGACCGCCCATATGACCAGGACGACGATCGTGACCCAGAACAGGATCATCATCGTCCAGCCGAAGAACCCCATCGCATTCGACTCAAACCACATCATCTGACATCACCTCGATGCAGAGCATGCCCCACCCCGGGTGGGGTAGGGCAGAGGCGAAAGTCCCTATCGGTGTGATTGCCCGACGGCGGCGCAGGCAGCATCGCCGTGGTTCCGGGTTCAGCCCGTGCCAAGGACGAGGTGAGCTGATCGGCGCAGGTGTCGATCAGCCAGACAGGTCGGCTGCGATGGCGGCAACCTCCGACGGCTCGGCACGGCGACGGTGGTTGAGGTCGACATACGCGTAGCGGATGACGCCCTCGCGATCGATCACGTAGGTGGCCGGGATCGGCAGCTCCCACTTCCCGGTTCCGTTCAGCGTCCCGATGTC
>DASUSU010000163.1:0-2964 GCA_036374915.1 Acidimicrobiia bacterium
AAGCGACTCCACGCCTCGGTCATCGTGGCCTCGTCGGGCCACTCCAGCAGGTAGACGAACTCGGTGCGCTCCTCCGACCTCGCCTCCCACAGGGACAAGAAGCTGAACCCATGAGATTCCATGATGCGGATTGCGTGATCCTCGAACCGGTCGTGAAAAGCCTGCTTGTTGTCCTCGAATATCTCGTAGATGCGCAGCTGATGGATCACGCCTCGATCAGCCCTTCTCTCCTGTCTCGATGCTCGACGCGTCCATCCGCATGAAGGGCGAATCTTCCTTCGGTGCGCGCATGGACCGGATCCGGCCCCGACCACGGCCAGCCACCGAACTGGGTGCGCCGGTAGTCCTCCACGGCCTGGCGAAGCTCCTCCGCGCTGTTCATGACGAACGGGCCCATTTGGAATACCGGGGCACCGATGGGTCTGCCCTGGAGCATGAGGAACTCGGCCGGGCGACCTCTATTCTCGAGGATCGGCCCGGAGCCCGGGTCGAGGCGTGCGGCCACGTCCTTGGACATCGTCGTGCCGTCGATGCTCACATCGTCACCGATGAAGCAGTAGAGCGTCCGGTTGGTGCCGGCGTTGGCTGAGGGCATCTCCCAGGAGGCGTCGGAGGCCAACCGGATCAGCCAGATGGCGAAGTCGGTGTCGGATCTCGAGGCCCAGGAGTCGGGTGGGGGCGAAGGAGGCCGTTGGTCACCGAGACCCCCCGCAATAGCCTCGATCGACACGCCCGGCGCCGGCTCGACGGTGGGGATCCCCTCACTCCACAGCATCCCGAAGTAGGCGTCGACCATCTTCGACTCGGGCGGGAGGTTCAACCAGATCTGAAAGAGCTCTAGCGGGTTCTCATCCTCGGGGTCGAGGAGCGGGAACATCTCGGCGTGCATGATGCCGCTGCCGGTGGTGAGCCACTGGACGTCTCCCTCTCCGTATCGGGCCGTGGCGCCCAGGGAGTCGGAGTGGTCGACATAGCCGCGTCGCACAACGGTCACGGTCTCGAATCCTCGATGGGGGTGTTGGGGGAAGCCAGGGACCGTCGCTCCGTGGTACATGCTCCAGCCGTCGCGATAGGAGAAGTCGGACCCGACGTTTCGACCGTGCAAGGAGACCGCCGGGCCGAGCACGTCGTTGCCCGCCGGATAGTGATCGACGTGATGGACGGTGAACAGGAACGGGTCGAAGCCCTCCCACGGAAATCCGAGCCGCACCAGATCCTTGATAGCGCTCATGAGTCCCTTTCAACCCTATCGACGCCCCCGCATTCCGCGTTCTGGCGTTGCTACAGCAAGAGCGCTCGGAAATCGCTACACGATCCTATGGCAACGCCAAATTCAGGCGATGTACCGGCCCACCGCGTCGGCGATCCCTTTGAGGAGGCCCATCATCGAGGTGAAGCCGGGGATGGTGAGACTCTGCGGGCCGTCGCTGAGGGCGTTGTCCGGGTCGTTGTGGACCTCTACGAGAACCCCATCCGCACCGGCGGCGACGCCGGCGGCGGCCAGGGCGGGGACGAGCGAGCGATCGCCGGCGGCGTGACTCGGGTCCACGATGACCGGAAGGTGTGTCTTCTGTTTGAGCACGGGCACCGCACTCACGTCGAAGGTGTTGCGGGTTGCGTTCTCGAATGTCCGTATCCCGCGCTCGCAGAGAATGACCCTGGTGTTGCCGGCCGAGGCCACGTACTCGGCGGCGAGCAGGACTTCTTCGATGGAGGACGAGATGCCCCGTTTCAATAGCACCGGTTTGGGCTGAGCACCGACTTCGGACAACAGCCTGAAGTTCTGCATGTTGCGGGCCCCGATCTGAAGCATGTCGGCGTGGGTGCCAACCAGCTCGACATCTTCCGGCGCCACCACTTCGGTCACCACGGGCAAGCCGGTGCGGTCTCGGGCGGCGGCGAGAAAGTACAGACCGTCCTCACCGAGACCCTGGAAGCTATAGGGAGAAGTGCGCGGCTTGAACGCCCCTCCCCGGAGGATCCGGGCCCCGGACTCGGCCACCGACTCCGCCACCAGCGAGATCTGACTCTCCGACTCCACAGAGCAAGGGCCCGCGATGACGACGACCTCGGGCCCACCCACGGACACGTGACGAATCTCGACCACGGTGTCCGACTCCCGATACTCCCTGGAGACTTGCGGATACGGCGGGGCCTTGGCCTTGATCGTGTCGACTCCGGGCATATCCCTGATCTGGTCGGCGAGACTCTGGGCGACGTCATCGACGAGCCCTATGTGGGTGCTCTCCCCCAGCTCGCTCACCAACAAACGCCCGCCGTTCTGCTCGACGAACCGGACTATCGAGGCCTTGTCCTTGAGCGACACATCGGAACGCAGGATGACGATCATTGTCCCACCTCCACCGGGCGCAACCCGGTGATGAAAGCGGCGGGGTCGTCGCCCCGGTCGATGGCGTCGATCAACGCCGAGCCCACGACCACCCCGTCGACATGGCGGCATAGCTCGGCCACGTGGGCCCGCTCGCGAACCCCGAACCCAGCCAGGACCGGAAGCCCCGACGCCGCCTTCACACGGTCGAGGTACTCGAGGACCCCAGCGTCGAATGAGGTGGCCCGACCCGTCGTTCCCTTGGTCGTCACCGCGTAGACGAACCCCCGGCTTGCCTCGGCTAGTCGCACCAGGCGCTCGTCCGGCGTAGTCGGAGCCACCAGCTGAATGAGGCCGAGGTCGCGCTCCTCCAGCCTCGAAACCAGTTCGGCGCTCTCCTCGATCGGCAGGTCGGGAACGATCAAACCCGAAGTCCCGACCTCGACCATGCGGGAGATCAGGCGATCGAGCCCGTAGGCGAGGAAGGGGTTGTAATAGCCCATGAACACATGAGGCGCCTGGAGTTCGATCGACTCCAAGGTCGAGAAGATCACATCGAGGTTGACACCCTGGCTCAGGGCGGCGTGACTGGCCTGTTGGATGGTCTGCCCATCGGCCATGGGATCGGTGAACGG
>DASUSU010000164.1:0-2458 GCA_036374915.1 Acidimicrobiia bacterium
TGGTTGTTGCCGAGGTTGGCCACGTCGACGCCGTTCGCCTTCATCGAGGGGAGGGTCTCGTTGGGACATCGAAACACGAACGCCTTGTCCAGCGGCGATCCGATGTCGGAGGGAACGCACTCCAGGTTGATCACGGTGAGATCGTCTTCGACGAACAGCCCGTCGAGCCCGGACCAGGCGTGGTCCCAACCGTTGACCGCAAGGGCCGGGATGTAGTCGGGGTCGACGGCCACGTCACCGGTGCCGTGGATGACCAGATGGCCCTTCTCGGGCACTGTTGTGGTCGTGATCGGGGGCACCGTGGTCGTGGTGGTTGGAGGCGTGCTCGTGGTCGTGGTGGTCGCCACGGCGACGGCCGGGGGCGCCGCCTCGGCGAGTTCGTCGCCCATGCCGGAGAGGCCGAATGCGGAGGCGCCGACGAGGACGCCGCCGAGGACGATCACGGAGAGCTTGAGCAGTCTGGGCAAGACCGGATCAGGTTATGTTCCCGCGGCCGGTAGGGGTGGTCAGCCGAAGGCTCGAGCGCCCATACCGGTGACTGGACCTCAGAGGATCTGGCTGAGGAACAACTTGGTCCGGTCCTCCTGGGGGTCGGTGAAGAAGTGCTCCGGGGTTCCCACCTCGACGATCTGCCCATCCGACATGAACACCACCCGGTTGGCCACCGCCCGGGCGAAGCCCATCTCATGGGTGACCACGATCATGGTCATCCCTCCCTGGGCCAGCTCGACCATGACGTCGAGCACCTCTTTGATCATCTCCGGGTCCAGCGCCGAAGTCGGCTCGTCGAACAGCATCACCTTGGGCTGCATCGCCAAGGCCCGGGCGATGGCGACCCGTTGCTGCTGGCCGCCGGAGAGCTGACCGGGGTATTTCTGTGCCTGCTCGGGGATCTTGACCCGTTCCAGCATGCTCATGCCCAGCTCCTCCGCCTCCCGTTTCGGCAGCTGACGGACATGACGTGGAGCGAGTGTGACGTTGTCGAGGACGGTGATGTGGGGGAACAGGTTGAACTGCTGGAACACCATGCCCATCTCCCGCCTCACCACCTGGATGTTGCGGATGTCGTCGGAGAGCTCGACCCCGTCGACCACGATCCGGCCCCGGTCGTGCTTCTCCAGCCGGTTGATGCACCGGATCAACGTCGACTTGCCCGACCCTGAGGGGCCGATCACCACCACGACCTCCTGAAGCCCCACCCGCATGTTGATGTCGGCCAGGGCCTGGAAGTCCCCGAAGTACTTGTCGACGTTCTCGAGGAGGATGATCGCCTCGCCGGTCGACTGTGTCGCGTCGGAAAACACCTGCTGTTGCTCAGTCATCTCTCTCCCACTCCGAGCTTTCTCTCCAGACGACGCGCCTCGCGCGACATCGTGTACGAACCGACCCAAAATGCGAACCCGACGAAAGGCAATGTCACCAGGTGGAGGCCCTGGGCGAGGAACGGGGCCTGGGCATTGGCCGCTTGCGAGGCGCCGAGGACATCGATCATCCCGACGATGTAGACGAGGGTGGTGTCCTTGAACAGGCTGATGAACTGACCCACCATGGCCGGGATCGTGTTGCGCAAGGCCTGGGGCAGCACGATGAGCCGCATGTTCTTCCACGGGGACAGGCCGACGGCCTGGGCCGCCTCCACCTGGCCCTTCGGGACGGACTGCAGGCCACCGCGAACGACCTCGGCGATGTATGCCGACTCGAAAAGGGTGATGGCGATGAGGACCCGGGTCACGTTGCCGGGTCTGAGCCCGCTGGGGAGGAAGAACCCGATCACGAAGATCCCCATCAACAGCAACGTGATCAGCGGAACTCCCCGGATGAACTCGATGTAGGTCACCGAGGCGACCCGAAGCGCGGGCAGCGTTGACCTCCGGCCCAGCGCCAGAAGCAGCCCGAGCGGGAAGGCGAGGGCGATGCCGGCGACGGTGAGGAACACGTTGAGTTGCAGCCCACCCCACTGATCCCAGCCGACCCCGCCGCCGGACAGCACCGTGTAGATCGAGACGAGGAGAACCACGACGAGGGCCAAACCGAAGCGACGCACCGTGGAGGGGAGGACCCGGGCGACCCAATAGCCCGCCAAAGCCGCGACCAGTGAGGCACCGGCGACCAGCCAGGGGGTGAGCGTTTGGGTGAGGAGCAGCACTGCCACCACGAAGACCAACAAGGGCCAGAAACGCCTGATCAGGGTCAGCGGGCCGGCCGGGGTGAACTCCACTCCCGACCGACTGGCCCGGTCCAGCGCGGAGGCGGTGGACATCCCGGCAATGAGGCCGATGAGGAGGGCGATTGCGATCAGTGCCACGGATGGCCGCCACAGCTGGTCGCGGGGAAACCCTCCCACCATGATCAGGGCGAGGTTGACCCGGAGGATCTCGAAGTCGGTGACGAAGAGGAACCTGACCACCCACCACAGGGCGACGACGAAGACCCCGGCCATGAACAGGGTGAGAACGGC
>DASUSU010000165.1:0-2863 GCA_036374915.1 Acidimicrobiia bacterium
AGATGTCGAGATCACCGACTGCACCTGGTGTGGGGGCGGGACGACCCTGCCTCGTGGCTCCCAGCTGCTGCCGTCCGGGGACACCCATGCGGTCAGCCCGTTCCCGACCCTCGATTCGAAGTCGATCCCATCGGTCGTGAACAGATAGAGAAGATCCTCATGCTCGACGACCGAGAGGGGCCAGGCGTCCTCGATACTGCCCGCCGGCTGCCAGGTGAGCGGCTGGCCGAGCCGGAGAATCGGGTCGCTTTCTACCTCGGTGGTGGTCGTGGTCGTCGTCGGGGTGGTTGTCGCCGCGACCGCTTCGGCGTCGGAGGGATTACTACCGCCGGTCGACCAAACCACGACGAGTATCGCGATCAGACCGATGCCGACCACCCAGAGACGAATCCCGGGAGATGACGACGATGCGTCCTCGTCACGGTCGGCGATGACACGCCGCTGATCCCCGCTCACCGGGCTCAGCGTATTCCCCAGGGCGTTTCAGCGGGGCGGTTTGCCCCGTACCCGGGCAACCACCAACTCGGGGATCTCGGTCTCATGGTCGGTCGCGCCGGTCTTGGCCGGGAAGTCGAAGACGCCGAGCATGAGCTGCATCGGGTAGTCGGGGGATTGCTCGACTGTGCGGACCACCTCGCCGTCGATGGTGAACTCGAGGTGACCTGGTTGCCAGTCGACTCCGTAGGTGTGAAATCGGGAAACATCGATCTCCATCCGGGGAGCCGAGAACTCCTGGGACAGCGCCGGGTCGCCGAGCCTCTTCACCCCGATGCCGACCTCGGCCGACTCATCGAGGATCGACTCTCCGAACACCTCGACGACGCAGATCTCGCCGGAGCGCTCGGGGCGATCCTCGATGCCGGCCATCCAGAAGGCGAACATCGATCGTGCTGTGACTCTGGCCCGCATTCGGATCTCGACCTGCCCGTAGTGGGGTGTGTAGCCCCAGAACGTCGGCTGCTCTTCCCGGACCTTCAACCCGGCCCGGAAAGGCTGTTGGCCGATCGTGCTGCCCAGAGGCCCGGCAAAGCTGCCGGTCTGGACACAAGACACCCGCAGCGGCTCCTCGTGGAGGCCGTCACACCACAGTGGGTGATCGACGGGAATGGTCAGATGAAGCTCACTGTCCTGTACGGAGTAGCTCGCCGCCGACTCCGCACGCGAGCTCCAGTGGGGCAGGTAATACGGGAACCAGACATCGAGATCGAGCGCGTCGCCGGGAAATCGCTCGTCGAGCTCGGAGTGCATGTGACCACTCACGTTGTTGGAGGACGGTAGGCGCGCGTCCCGGGGACGAGGGTCGAGTGCCAGACGTCTAGGGTCGCCGGATGGACGATGGTCTCTACCCCCGGTTCAGCGAAGAAGAGCTCGCCCGGCGAAGCCGGTCGATTCTCGACACCATGGAGGCGGCCGGGGTGTCTCACCTCGTGGCTTACGGAGCCGAGAAGGTCGGCTCGGCCATACCCTGGCTCACCGAGTGGCCGGTCACCACCGAGGCGGCCCTTCTGATCACGCCCGGTGAGAGACCGTTTCTCATGGTGCAGCACTACAACCACCTCCCCAATGCGCGAGTGATCGCCTCGGGCTGCGACGTGGAATGGGGCGGGCCGTCCACGATTGCCCGTCTCGACGAGCGGCTCAGGGCCCGTCACACTCCGGGGCAGCGGGTCGGGGTGTTGGGGCCGCTTCGATTTGGCGATCACCAGAAGCTGGCCGGCGCGGTGGGTGAGTTGGTCGACCTAAATGGCGAATACCAGCGACTTCGTCTGGTCAAGTCATCCGAGGAGATCGAGAGACTGGAGGTGGCCGCCCGGCTCTCCGATGCCGCGGTGGAGGCTCTCGCCGCCCAGGTCGAGGTGGGCATGGACGAGCGTCAGGTTGCGGCGATCGTCGAGTCCGCGTACCTCTCCGAAGGTGGGACCAACCACATCCACTACTTCGGCGCAACTTCGATGGCCCATCCCGACAAATGCGTCCCGTCGCAGTTCCAATCGACCCGCCGGCTGCAGACGGGTGACATTCTCTTCTGCGAGATCAGCGCCGCATTCTGGGGTTACGCCGCTCAGGTGCTCCGGAGCTTCACCATCGCCGCCGACCCGACCCCGCTGTTCGCAGACCTCCACCGGGCTGCCGATGCCGCCTTCGACGCCATCGCCGCCGTCGTGCGCCCCGGAGCCCACGCCGCCGACCTGGCGGCGGCATCCGCCGTGATCGAGGAAGCGGGGTTCACCATCTACGACGACCTGGTCCACGGGTATGGGGGCGGGTACCTGCCTCCGGTCCTCGGGTCCAGCAGCCGGCCCAACCTTCCCGTCCCCGATCTGACACTCGAGGAGGGGATGGCCCTGGTCATCCAACCCAACGTGATCACCACCGACGAAAAAGCCGGGGTGCAGACCGGACATCTGGTGGTGGTCACCGGTGACGGGCACCGGTCGCTTCACCACGTGCCCCGCGGTCTGATCCGGATCGCCTGACCCACCACAGTGGCGACGCCGCGCCGGCTCCTGGCAATCGGGCTGCTCGGGGTTTCCCTCGTCCCCGCCTGCAGCGCGCCCTGCGAGGACTCGCTCGGTGTCTATCCGCCCGGTCACATCGTGGTCACCGGGGCCGAGCTGGTGGAGGTTCCCCACATCTCCTGGACGTGTGACGACTTTCACTCCGACACCATCGACCCGCCCCCGTCGGTACGCCCCGACGCAGAGCGGAGTCTGCGGATCGAGGTCGCGCTGGAGACCGGCTCCACGGTGGAGATCCGCCTGGGCAACGAGGAGGTGCCGGTGGACCCGGCCCCGGTGGAGGGCGTGAACGAATGGACGGTCCGGATACCCGAGCCGTCCCAGCCGTTGATCGTGGAGGTGTG
>DASUSU010000166.1:0-13131 GCA_036374915.1 Acidimicrobiia bacterium
GGAGGTGCCTCGACGACGTCGCCCGGGGAAATGACGACGGTGACGCCGTCGGAGGTCTGAACCAGTCCGGAGCCGGAGACCACGTAGAGGAGTTGGCCGCCCGGATGGGTATGCCAGTCGGTGCGTGAGCCCGGGGCGAACTGCACGGCGAGCAGCTTGACGCCGTCTTCGGGGTCGCTGATCCTCGAGTTCCAGACACTGCCGGTGAAGTGATCCGACGGCGATGGGTTCCAGGTGGCAGATCGGCTCGGTTTGTGTTCCATGATGGGGAACCTAGTCGTACACGAGTCGCGCCAGCCTTGAACATTATAGATCATAGGATGATGTAAAAGACTTGCATTTGTCGAGATGCCCCGGTAATCTCGAACACATGTTCGACGGTTTCGACACCGCGAACTTCTCCACCGAACCGATGGGGCTGCTTGCGCCAGAGGACCTGGTCGACGAGTTGGCCGCCATCCTGGTGCGACGTGATCGGGACGAGGCGCGAGCCGCCCAGATCTTGGCCCGGGTCCACGAGACCCGGGCCTTCGAACGGGACGGCTACTCCTCCCCGACGGCGCTGCTCAAACACCGCATGTCACTTCACCCCGGTGAGGCGCAACGTCTGGTCCGCCGGGCCAACGCACTGCCCGCCATGCCGCTGACCGCCCTCGCCTACCTGTCGGGCTCGATCAGCGGCGCCCAGGTCGACGTGCTCATCGAGATCAGGGCCATCGCCCCGGAGCAGTTCGATCAGGCAGAAGCAGAACTGGTCGGCTGGGCGCTGGAGATCCCCCTGATCGGGGACCTGCGCAAGAAGCTCGACTATTGGCTCAGCCAGGTGGCGGCCGAAGAACTGGCTTCGGACCGCCACCACGTCCGTGAGGCTCGGTACCTGACCCTTCGACGGGACGGGGAGATGATGCGAATCAATGGCTGGTTCGACATCGAGTCCGGCGAGAGACTCCTTGCCGGCCTCGACCCGGGGCCGGCACCGGCCGGAGACGCCAGATCGACGCCCGCCCGACGCGCCGACATCCTGCTCGAGATGCTGGAGGGAAGCTCACAGCGACCGAGCATCAGCGTCCTCGTCTCCGCAGAGACACTCATCGACGGGATGCCCGGCGTCTCGGAGACCAGCAACGGCGCCTATCTCACACTGGACGAGATCAGACGCATCTCCTGTGATGCCAGCCTGACCCGGGTCGTCTTCGGGCCGGACAGCCGGCCGCTCGACGTGGGTCGTACCAAGCGTCTGGTCACGCCGGCACAACGTCTGGCAGTGATGGCCCGTGACCTTCGCTGCGTCTTCCCCACCTGCGACCGCCCCGAGAAGTGGTGCGACGTGCATCACCTCATCCCCTGGCGCGCCGACGGGCCGACCGCGATCGACAACCTGGTCCTCCTCTGCCGTCATCATCACACTCTGGTCCACGAGGCGGGATGGACGGTCACGGGCACACCGGGCATCCTCCACTTCTTCCGACCCGATGGGACGATGCTGGGCGATGAGCCACCGCCCCGGCCATGGCCGGGTCCCAGGATCGTCCATGTCAAACCAACCAGGCCAAGCGGCCCCGAGATCACGGAGGCACTCAGCCGAGCCCGGGGAGTCAACGTCCCCCGGGGCCCCTGAAGCGAGACTGTGGCGGCGGCCACTATCGGGTAAGCATCACCTCATGGCTTCGGGAAGGATTCGGATCGGACTCTCCGGTTGGTCCTACCAGGGATGGCGCGGCGACTTCTATCCCCGGGGGCTCCCCCACAAAGAGGAGTTGGCCTATGCGTCGGCTCGGTTTCCCAGTCTCGAGATCAACGGCACCTTCTACGGTCTGAGCACGCCGAGGACCATGCGAGGGTGGTACCAGACCGCCCCCGACGACTTCGTGTACGCGGTCAAGGGGAGCCGGTTCATCACCCACAACAAGAAGCTGAACGACGTCGGAGAGCCGCTGGCCAACTTCATGGCTTCAGGGCTCCTCGAGCTTCGAGACAAGCTGGGACCGATCCTATGGCAGCTCGGGCCAAATCTGCGTTTCGATGCGGGGCGGCTGGATCGGTTTCTCGCCCTCCTCCCCCGGGACCTGAATGCGGTGGCCGCCCTGGCCGGAGAGGCAACCTTGGAGCGGGCATCGGCCCGGGCACGGCTTGGCGCCAACCGTCGGGTCCGTCATGTGATCGAGCCCCGGCACCCGAGCTTCTTCGTCGAGGAGATGGCGAGCATCGCCCGACGACATGGCGTGGCCATCGCCTTCTCCCATTCTTCGGCGTGGCCCTACACCGAGGAGTTGACCGCCGGTTTCGTATACCTCCGCCTCCACGGCCCGAGGGCGCTCTATTCCAGCGGTTACACCGGGGCCGAGCTCGAAGAGTGGGCAGAGAGGATCCGGGCCTGGTCTTCCGGATCGGAGCCCGGCGACGCCCGGCGGATCACCGACCGGACGCCGCCACGCCGGAAACACCGTGATGTGTACGTGTACTTCGACAACGACTCCGGGGGCCACGCCCCCCGGGACGCGGCCGAGCTGATCAGACTGCTGGCTCCAGAATGAAGAGGGGGATGAGCCGGTCGGTGTTGCGCTGATAGGTCTCGTAGAGGGGGAAATGGGCGGTGACCAACGCCCAGAGACGGTCCCGCTCCGCACCTTGGACCTCACGGGCCAGGTGCTCGACGCTGTCACGCCCCCGTCGCACCACGGCCCTGGGATCACCTCGAAGGTTGACCGCCCAATCCGGGTCTGAGGGTCTACCTCCAAACGAGCCGACCACCACCAGTCGGTCCCCGTCGGGCCAGGCGTAGAGGACCACCTCGTGAGGATTTCCGCTTCGGCGCCCGTTGGTAGTCAGCCTGATCTCCATCTGCCGGACGGTAACCCCGACCACCTTCGTGAATGATGGATGTCGCAACTAGGGTCGGCGCCGATGGAGCAGAGCCCGCGCCAGCCGCCGGACAGGGCCGGTCGGGTGGTCCACTCCCACACCATCGCCCGGCGCGCCCTCGCCGGGGCCGCGTTCTTCGCCTTGGTCGCCATGGTCTGGGCCGTCGTCGTCCTCACCGGGGGAGGGTCGTGGTGGGGACCGCTCCACGCCTTCCTGGTCGGCACCGTCCTCCTCGCCATATCCGGCGCCAGCCAGATGTTCACCATCACCTGGTCCGCCTCCCCGGCGCCACCCGGCTGGCTGTCGGCCGTGCAGCGCTGGCTGGTCGGCGCAGGCGCGGGCGCAGTGCTGATCGGGGTCAGCGCCGACCTGGATTGGTTGGTGTGGCTCGGCGCGCTCGCCGTGATCGGGGGGCTGGCCGCTCTGAGCGCGTCCATCATCAGGGCGGTCCGGCACAGCCTGCTCCGACGCTTCGACCTGTCGGCCCGCTTCTATCTGACCGCTTTCGCCGCGGGCATGATCGGGGTCGTGCTCGGCGCCATCCTCGGGTCTGGCTGGGTTGCCGAACCGTACGCCCGGCTCCGGCTGGTCCACTACCACCTGAATCTGGTCGGGCTGGTCGGTTTCACCATCATCGGCACCATCCCCACCTTCCTCCCCACGGTGGCCCATCACCGCGCGGTGAGCGGGAAGGAGGCGACGGTGGCCTGGTGGCTGTGCGTCGCCGCCGGGATCGCCTTCGTCTCCGGGCTCGTCGCCCCACGGGAGGTGATCGGGGTGGGGTCGGCCCTGGTCGCACTGGCCGCATCGATGATCCTGGCGGGCATCGTGGGACGGCTCTGGCAGAAGGGCCGAGACAAGCTGGCCTTCCTCCAGATCACGGCCGGCGTGGTCTGGCTCGTCGCCTGGGCCGTGATCGACGCCTACGGCCTGATCGGCGGAGGCGGATTCGGCCCGTTCAACCGGTGGACCACCGCGGCAGTGGTCGTGGGAGTTGGTCAGGTCCTACTCGGGTCGGTCGCCTATCTCGCCGCGGTCCTGCTCGGCCCGCCACTGGGCAGACGTCTCGAGTTGTTCGAGGAAAGGTGGGCGCTTCCCCTGATAGCGGCCAACGCCGGCGGTGTCGTCCTCGTCCTCGGATGGGCGCCGGGGGCCATCATCGGCTTCGCCGTGTGGCTGGCCGACTTCGCCTGGCGGTTGCTCAGACAGAGGGGGCTGGCTGCCCTGAGCTGACCGGGACCTCGGCCCTCGGGGTCCCTGCCGCAGCTCTCGGCGACGCGTGGGTTGGTCCGCCGGGCACATGTGCCGGGCGCCTGGACTCGAACTCCTTGCGCAGGACGGGGACAACCTCGCCGCCCAGCATCTCCAACTGGTCGAGGACGGTGTGGAGAGGCAGGCCGGCGTGGTCCATCAGGAAGAGCTGACGCTGGTAGTCGCCGAAGTAGTCGCGGAACTTCAGGGTCTTCTCGATCACCTGCTCTGGGCTGCCCACCGTCAGCGGGGTCTGCTCGGTGAACTCCTCCAACGAAGGGCCGTAGCCGTAGACCGGCGCGTGGTCGAAGTAGGGGCGGAACTCGTCGATCGCATCCTGGGAGTTCTTGCGCATGAACACCTGACCGCCGAGACCGACGATGGCCTGGTCGGCCCGGCCATGCCCGTAGTGCTCGAAGCGCTGCCGGTACAAGTTGATCAACCGGATGAAGTGCTCCTTGGGCCAGAAGATGTTGTTGGCGAAGAATCCGTCTCCGTAGTAGGCAGCCTGCTCGGCGATCTCCGGGCTTCGGATCGAGCCGTGCCACACGAACGGCGGCACCCCGTCGAGCGGCCGTGGGGTGGAGGTGAACGAGTGGAGCGGGGTGCGGAACCGGCCCTCCCAGTCGACAACCTCCTCTCGCCAGAGCCGATGGAGCAGGTGGTAGTTCTCTATGGCGAGCGGGATCCCGTCGCGGATGTCCTTGCCGAACCATGGGTAGACGGGCTCGGTGTTGCCCCGGCCCATCATCAGGTCGACCCTTCCGTCGGCGAGGTGCTGGAGCATTGCGTAGTCCTCGGCGATCTTCACCGGGTCGTTGGTGGTGATCAGGGTGGTCGCGGTGGAGAGGATGATCCGCTCGGTTCGGGCGGCGATGTAGCCGAGCATCGTTGTCGGAGACGAGGGGACGAAGGGTGGGTTGTGATGCTCGCCGGTGGCAAAGACGTCGAGACCGACCTCTTCGGTCTTCAGGGCGATGGTGACCATGGTCTTGATTCGCTCCGCCTCGGTAGGAGTGCGGCCGTTGGTCGGGTCGGTGGTCACGTCCCCGACGCTGAATACTCCGAACTGCATCTCAACTACTCCGATTTATTTGACTGCTCAACTATCTCTGCTGTCTGCAACCCATTGTGACCGACCGCTATTCCTCGCGGAGAGGGGCGCTACACCGGACCTAGGATCGGCGCGATGCCCCGACGCAATCTGCGTCTCGCCGCCACCGACCGGTTGGTCGAGGCCGGATTCGACCAGATCCGAGCAGAGATGGAGATCCCTCTCGCCTTCCCCGACCAGGTTATGGCCCAGGTCGCATCGACCCGGCCGCGGGAGGCCGAAGTGGACCTGACCGCAATCCCGTTCGTCACCATCGACCCGCCCGGGTCGCTCGATCTCGATCAGGCCCTTCACCTGGAGCGGAGGAGGGGCGGGTTCCGGGTGCACTACGCCATCGCCGACGTCGGAGCCTTCGTGGAAATCGGTGACCCGGTCGACGAGGAGGCTCGAAACCGGGGCACGACCCTGTATGCCCCGGACCT
The DNA here is from genome assembly GCA_036374915.1 of Acidimicrobiia bacterium. GTDB lineage: Bacteria > Actinomycetota > Acidimicrobiia > Spongiisociales > ZC4RG35 > JARDZU01. Next base: position 5,650 of record DASUSU010000166.1, read on the forward strand.
GCGCACCCCGCTCTACCCGACCACCCTGTCCGAGGGCATGGCCAGTCTTCTCCCCGATCAGGACCGGCCGGCGTTGGTGTGGGAGATCGACCTCGACGAGGACGGGGAGATCACCGAGGGCAGGGTGGGACGGGCGCTGGTGCGCAGCCGGCAACAGCTGACCTATCGCCAGGTCCAGGACCAGCTCGACTCCTCTACCGCCTCCGCATCGCTCCGGGTGCTCGCCGAGGTGGGACGGCTGCGCCGTCTGCTCGAAGAGGAGCGAGGAGCGGTGACACTGCCCATCCCCGAACAGCGAGTGGTGGGAGAGGACGGGGGCTGGGATCTGGAGTACGAGGCGCCCCTGCCCGTGGAGAACTGGAACGCACAGATCTCCCTGCTCACCGGGATCTTCGCCGGCCGGATGATGGTCGACGCCGGGATCGGCGTGCTGCGAACACTGCCTCCGGCTCATCCGAACGAGGTGGAGCGGCTGCGTCGGGTAGCCAAGGCGCTGGAGATCGTCTGGCCAGCCGATGTCGAGTATCCCGACCTGATCCGGAGCCTCGACCCCAGGCTGGCCGCCCACGCCGCCTTCCTCTCCGAGGCGACGACGCTCTTCTCCGGGGCGGGCTACCAGGTCTTGGGGCAAGGAACAGCGCCGGAAACCCACGCCGCCATCGCCGCCACCTACGCCCATGTCACCGCCCCACTGCGACGGTTGGTCGACCGCTACGCGGGTGAGACGTGTCTTGCTCTCTCCGCCGGCTCCGAGGTTCCGGATGCAATCGTCGAGACCATGGCCCCGCTCCCTCTGATCATGGCGCAGGCCGCGTCAACGGCCGGGCGCTACGAGGCCGCCTGCGTCGACCTGGTCGAGGCAGCGGTGATGAGCGGCCGTGAGGGCGAGGTGTTCGCCGGGGTGGTGGTCGATGTTCATCGGGAACGGCCGCGAGGCGAGGTCCACTTGCGCAGACCGGCGGTCCACGCCCGGATCGACGGCGAGGACCTCGACCTGGGCGAGGAGTTGTTGGTCCGGGTGGTGGAGGCGTCGATTCCCGCTCGGACTGTGCGGTTCGAGCAAGCCTGACCCGGCCCGGGCAGCCCCTGCTTACACTCGCTCGACACAATCGATTGTCGGAGGATCAGTGAGGGTCGGTTTCATCGGGCTGGGCGACATGGGCCAGGGCATCATCCCCCGTCTTCTCGCCGCCGGGCACCAGGTCACCGGCTGGAATCGGACCGAGGAGAAGGCCGAGCCACTGCTGGCGCTGGGGATGGAGTGGGCCCCCTCGCCCGCCGACGTGGCCGCGACGAGTGAGTTCACCCTCTCCATCGTGACCGATTCCGCCGCGGTGGAGACCGTCGCCCTCGGCGCCGGCGGTGTCATCGAAGGACTGGGCGAGGACGCCGTCTACGCCGACATGAGCACCATCGACCCCGAGGTGTCGCGCCGGATCGCCGCCGCCTTCGCCGATGCCGGGCGAATCATGCTGGACGCTCCCCTCTCTGGCAGCCCGATCTCGCTGGAGCAGGGCAAGGCGTCGGTGATGGTGGGTGGCGACCGGGATGCCTTCGAGAGGGTGAAACCGGTGCTGGAGGCGATCGGGCCCAGCGTCACCTACATCGGGGCAAGCGGGCTGGCGGTGCAGATGAAGGTGGCGATCAACCTCTGCCTGATCGTCGAGATGGTGGCGTTCAGCGAAGCGGTTGCCCTGGCCGAGAAGGGCGGGGTCGACCGGGAGGTGGCGGTGGACGCGATGCTGAAGAGCGTGGTCGCCTCCCCGGTCATGGGCTACCGGGGACCGTTCATCCTCGAGGGCGGGATGCCCGAAAAGCCACTGGCCGACGTCACCCTCCAGCAGAAGGACATGCTGCTCGCCCTCGACCTGGGACGTCGCCAGGGAAGCCCGGTTCCACTTGCCGCCGCCGCCAACGAGATGCTCAACGCCTGTCATGGTCTCGGACTCAGCCATCGTGACTTCGTCACCGTGTTCGACGCATATCGCCTCCTGGGAGGTGCCCGATGAGCGGGCAGTTCAGGATCAACCGCCACGAGGTTCCGATCGAGAGCGGGCTGAGACGCGACGAGGGATGGGTCGACATGAAGGTCCAGTTCCTGGTCGATGCCATTCAGGCCGACTCAGAGGACCTGCTCCTCGGTTGGACGGTTCTCCCACCCGGGGCTCGTCACGACCGTCATCGCCACCCCAACGCCGACGAGTTCTTCATCGTCCTCGGCGGCCACGGTCTCATCTATACCGACGGCGAGGACCAGCCCGCCGGAGAGGGCGATGTGGTGTTCACCCGACGCGGTCATTGGCACGGCTTCAACAACACCGGGGACGAGGACGTGACCCTGGTCTGGGGCTGGAGCGGGGCGGGCTCGCTGGATGCGGCCGGCTATGAGCTGCCCGAATGAGCGACCCCAGGGTGAGCCGCGGGCTGGAGCGGCAACTGGCACGGCGCAGTGAGCTGATCTCTGCGGGGCGGGCTCACCTGGGCTGGAAGGCGGGCTTCGGCGCCCCGGCCTCGCTGGAGCGTTTCGGGCTGGACGGCCCGCTGGTCGGGTTCATGACCGACGCCTCGGTGATCGCCAACGGCTCCGATGTCGACATCACCGGCTGGGGACGTTCCGTCGCCGAGCCGGAGATATTCGTGCGGCTCGACGCCGACCTCCCGGCCGGGGCAGGTGTCGATGTGATCAGTGCCGCCATCGCCTCCATCGGCCCCGCCCTCGAGCTGGCCAACATCGATCCACCCCCCGAGGACGTCGAGGAGATCCTGGCCGGCAACATCTTCCACGAGTCGGTCGTGCTCGGCGCCGACGACCCTGGGCGGCGCGGGGCGGATCTATCGGGCCTGGAGGCCAGGGTCACCGTCGACGGAGAAGAGATCCACCGCACCACAGGTCTCGAAGAGCTGACCGGGCGAATCCTCGACGTGATCTCCCATCTCTCCGCCCTCCTCTCCGATCACGGGGAGATGATGAGGGCCGGCGACCTGGTGATCTGCGGCTCGGTGGTACCGCCGATCGACCTCTCCCCGGGAACGACGGTCGGCTTCGAGCTGCACCCGCTGAGCCCGATTTCGATCAGCGCCCGCTAGCTCCTCAGCCAGCCCTCGACCAGCTTCTTTCCCTCGTCGGCCCAGAGCACGATGCTGGCCAGACCGGTGCAGATCAGCCAGTCGCTCAGCGGCAACGGCACAGTCCCGAACGAGTCGTTGAGCAAGGGGATCTGGACCACCGCCACCTGGAGCAGGACCGAGACGCCGATGGCCGCCCATAGCAACGGGTTGGTGAACAGCTGGCGGAAGGCACTGGTCCGGTCGGAGCGGGCATTGAAACAGTTGAAAAGCTGGGCGAGGACGAGTGTGGTGAAGGCCATGGTGCGGGCCTCGACGATGTCGCCGGAGCCTCCGAGCAGGCCCCCCGGGAGACGGAGGTCGAGGGCGGCGAGAGTGACCACGGCCATGATCATCCCCACCCAGAGGATCCCGATCCACATGGCCCGATCGATCACCCGGTCGGTGATGCGACGGGGCGGGCGCTGCATGACGTCGTCGGTGGGAGGGTCGACCCCCATGGCCAGGGCGGGGCCGGTGTCGGTGAGGAGGTTGATCCAGAGGATCTGGGTGGCCAGCAGCGGCACCGCCACCGCCTCGTCCACCTGATCGAGGCCGATGAGCCCGGCCAGCACCACGCCGAAGAACATGGTGAACACCTCGCCGATGTTCGACGAGAGCAGGAAGCGGAGGAATTTGCGGATGTTGGCGAAGATCGCTCGCCCTTCCCGCACCGCGGCCACGATGGTGGCGAAGTTGTCATCGGCCAGGATCATGTCCGCCGCCTCTTTGGTGACGTCGGTCCCGGTCAGTCCCATCGCCACCCCGATGTCGGCCGACTTCAGCGCAGGGGCGTCGTTGACCCCGTCCCCGGTCATCGCCACGATGTTCTCGTCGGATTGGAGGGCGTCGACGATGCGGAGCTTGTGCTCGGGGGCGACCCGGGCGAACACCGACGTCCCCCGGACCGTCTCCAGCAACCCGGCATCGTCGAGCTGTTCCAGCTCGGCGCCGGTTACCACGCCGTGCTCGGCGTCGACTATGCCGAGCTCACCGGCGATGCGTCCGGCGGTGCGGGGATGATCGCCGGTGATCATCATCACCCGCACCCCGGCCTGCCTCGCCTCGTCGATCGCGGTTCGAGCCTCCGGGCGGGGCGGGTCGATGATGCCCACCATCCCGAGGTAGACCAGCTCGCTCTCCATCGACTCCTCCTCGGGCGGCAGCTCCCGGTCGGGGAACACCCGGTAGGCCACGGCCAGGGTCCGCAGCGCCTGATCGGCGAGACGGTCGACTGTGGCCAGCACTTCGGCGCGGCGGGCATCGGTCAGGGGACGCGCCTCGCCGGCGACACGCTCATGGGTGCATCGGCTCACCAGCACATCGGGGGCGCCCTTGGTGACCAGATCGATCCGGCCCTCCCGCGCCGCATCCGCCTCGAAGGTGGACATCAGCTTGCGCTCGGATGTGAACGGGATCTCGCCGACGCGCTCGAAGCGGGCCTGCCGCTGGTCGGTGACGCCGATCTTCGCCTCGGCCACGAGGAAGGCCGCCTCGGTGGGATCGCCCTGAATCGTCCACTCCCCTCCCTCCTCGCGCAGCACGGCGTCGTTGGCGAGACTGCCCCCGGCCAGGAGATATCTGACCTCGTCGAGCAGGGCGGAGTCCTCGACGGTGTGGCCGTCGGCCCTCAGCTCCCCGTCCGGCCGGTAGCCGGTGCCGGTGACCTCCACCTCCCCCGAGGGGGTCACCACGGTCACGATCGTCATCTCGCTCTTGGTCAGGGTCCCGGTCTTGTCGGAGCAGATGACCGAAGCCGATCCCAGGGTCTCCACCGAGGAGAGCCTCTTCACGATCGCCTTCTTCTTCGCCATGCGCTGGACGCCCAGCGCCAGCACCACCGAGAGGATGGCGGGCAGTCCCTCGGGGACGGCCGCCACCGCCAAAGACACCCCGACCAGCAGGACCGAGACCAGATCGGAAGGCTGGGAGATCTCCGAGGTGAGGAGGATCGCTCCCATGACCACGATGGCGATGACGATGACCGCTATCCCCAGGGCTCGCCCGACCCGGTCGACCTCGCGCTGGAGCGGGGTGCGCTCCTCCTCGGTGCGCTCCAACAGCCGGGCGATGTTGCCCATCTCGGTGCCCATCCCGGTGGCGGTCACCACCGCCCGGCCCCGTCCCCGGGTGATCGCGGTCCCGGCGAAGACCATGTTGACCCGGTCGCCGAGGCCGACCGGGCCGTCGAGCGGGTCCACCTTTTTGGTCACCGCCTCGCTCTCCCCGGTGAGAGGGGCCTCGGCCAACATCAGGGAGGCGGCTTGCACCAGACGGGCGTCGGCCGCGATCGCATCCCCCTCGGTGAGCACCAGGATGTCGCCCGGCACGACCTCGCTGGAAGGCACCTGCTGCTCCCGACCGTCGCGGAGGACGCCGGCACTGGCCGCGGCCATGCGTTGCAGTGCAGCCACCGCCTGCTCGGCGCGGGCCTCCTGCACGAAGCCGAGGACGGCGTTGAGGAGCACGATGGCGGCGATCACGACCGCCTCGAACGGGAACTCCTCCCTCCCCTCGAGGATCCAGGCGCCGAGCGAGACGGCCACTGCGCCGAGGAGCAGGTAGATCAGCGGGTCGGCGAACTGGGCGAGGAATTTCCGCCATCGCGGCACCGGTGGCGTGGCGTCGAGTTGGTTCGGCCCGTGCCGTTGGAGACGGGAGGCGGCCTCCTCGGAGGTTAGGCCGCGGTCGGCATCGGAGCCGAGGTCTGCGCAAACCTCAGAGGCCTCGCGCAACCAGGGCTCAGAGGTCACGAAGGGCCCCGGCGCTGCATCCAGGAGTCGCCGCCGAGTGGGACGCCCTGATCCATCTCGGCCGGGCCCCAGGTTCCCGCCTGGTAGAGGATCGGCGCGGTGCCATGGTCGTCGAGGGGGTCGTATATCCGCCATGAGGCCTCGACCTCGTCGGCCCTGACGAACAGGGTCTGGTCCCCCTCCAGAATGTCGAGGATGAGCGTCTGGTAGGCGTCACGCAGTTGTCCGTAGACGTCGGAATAGCGGAAGTGCAACGATTGGGTGTCGATGGTGGTGTCCTCGTGGGGAGACTTCACGTTGAACCGGAGCGAGAACCCCTCGTCGGGCTCGAGGATGATCAGCAGCACGTCCGGCTCGTGGACACAGTCGTCGCGTCGCCCGTGGAAGACGCAGAGGGCCGGCTCGCGAAAGGTCACCGAGATCTTGGTGGACCGTTCCGGCAGCCGCTTCCCGGTGCGGAGCAGGAACGGGACCCCTTGCCAGCGCCAGGTGTCCACATAGATCCTGATCCCGGCGAAGGTCGGTGTCACCGAGCCCGGGTCGACGCCATCCTCCTCGTGGTAACCGGGCACAGGTGAGCCGTTGACGATGCCGGGCCCGTACTGGCCATACACCACGTCGGCGGGATCGATCGGGGCCACCGCGGCGACCACCTTCACCTTCTCGTCACGAATCCGGTCGGCGTCGAAGACGTTGGGCGGCTCCATCGCCACCAGGGCGAGGAGTTGGGTGAGATGGTTCTGAACCATGTCCCGAATCACTCCGGCATGCTCGTAGAACCCGGCACGGCCCCCGATCCCGAGGTCCTCGGCCACCGTGATCTCGACCTGCGCCACCCGATCCCGGTTCCACAGCCGCTCGAACATCGGGTTGGTGAACCGGAAAGTGAGCAGGTTCTGCACCGTCGCCTTGCCCAGGTAGTGGTCGATGCGATAGATCTGCGACTCCTCGAAGTGCTCCCGGAGAAGATGGTTCAGCTGCCGGGCCGTCTCCAGGTCGGTGCCGAACGGCTTCTCCACCACGACCCGGGCCCAACCCGGCCCGGAGGCGAGCCCGGCGCCGCCCAGCCCTTCGATGGTCGGGCCGAACATGACCGGGGGGATGGCCAGGTAGAAGACGCGGTTCCCGGGCAGCCCGCGCTCGGCCTCGATTGCCTCGATCCGCCGCCGCAACGACAGATAGCCCTCAGGTCCTGCGCCGAGGGCTTGGTGGTAGACGTTTCGGTCGCACCACGCAGAGGTCTCCTCGATACCTGATCCCGCGGTCGCCAAAGCCTTCCTGGTCCATTCCCGATAGCCCTCGTCGCCGAGGTCCCTTCGGGACACACCGAGCACCACACAGCGGTCGCCGACCTCCTCGCCGTCGATGAGGCGATAGAGGGAGGGGATCAGCTTGCGCTCGGCCAGGTCGCCGGTGCCGCCGAAGATCACGAAGATGTGGGGATCGACCTGGCTCACTGTTGGTCAGTCCGAGGTCGCACCGAGAACCCGGAGCAGGGCTTGGCGGCAATGCTCTTTGTAGCGGGGATGCTCCGCACGCCAGTCGGCGGTCTGGAGCCATTGCAGGAACATCCCTTCGACCACCGCCCGCATCTGTATCGCCGCCACCGTCGGGTCCTCGACCC
>DASUSU010000167.1:0-7987 GCA_036374915.1 Acidimicrobiia bacterium
ATCTGAAACCGCACGAGATCGGCACGTATCGCTCGGGCTGGGGGGCTATGAATTCCCGGCTCCCGGACACACCTAGACCCGGGTAAGCACTCTCGCTGGGGGTGATCTGCGCAGGTCGTGTGCTTAGCAGTGTTCGAGGGAGATCGGGGGATTCTCTTTACGCACGCGGCATACCCCAGAGCATGACGTAGATGATCTGAGGTTGGCCGGCCGTGTCGAAACCGCCGAACGTGACAGTGGGGTTGTCCGGATTGTCGGGGTCGATCAGGAAGATCCCATCCCCCGTGGGCGCGGCGGTGACGCGTCGGTCGTCGACCTCGATGGCGAGAGAATCGTCGGTGGCAGTGACTCGGCAGCGTCGGTCGGGCCACATGTACTCGCCGGCGAAACGCGCCAGATCGACGCTTGCTCCCGGCTTTGGTTGGAGGCGGAGCGCCGGCACGGTAATGCCCAGCTCCTCCATGAGCGGCTGGAGGAGGGACCGGCACATGGCTCGCCCAGTTGAGCCGTTCGTGGCCAGGATCACAGCCGTCTTGTGTGCGGGCAGTATCCGGAGGACCATCCTCTGCCCCGGAAGGACGCCATCCCAGCCCCACACCGGCTCGCCGTCCCAGTCAAACCGGGCCCATCCCAGGCACCAACCATCGAGCCAGCCGTGAATGGAGATATCGGCATGGGTTTCTCGCATCGTTGCCAGGTACGGATCGTCGAGGTGAGTAGCGGCGAACCGCAGCAAGTCGGTCGCCGTCGACAACACGCTGGTTCCCGCTGAGCAGTAGGAACGGGCACTCCAGAAGGGGACGGGTTGTGGTCCGTTGGGGGTGACTTCATGACCCGTGGCCCTGGACTCGGCGACGGGAGCCAAAGCAAATGTGGTCTGGTCCATGGCGAACGGATCGAGAACATGACGCTGGATCGCATCCTCCCAGGCGAGTCCGGTGAGGTTCTCAATGAGACGGCCTAGAACAACCCACCCAAGGTTCGAATACGACCAGAACGCACCGGTTGGCCTATCGGTGCCGATCTGCGCAACACAGCGAGCGAGCACATCCCTGTCGTCACCTTCCAGGTCGAACTCCCATGCCGTCCTCAGCGGGATTCTGGAACGGTTCGCGAGGAGATCTCGGATCGTCGCAGTACGGGCCCATTCACTCTCGCGCAACTCCGGTACGTGTTCGGCGAGTGGATCGTCGATGGTCAGATAACCCTCCGCAGCCAGACGCAGGATGACGGTGGCAGTGATCGGTTTGGTGATCGACCCCACCCCGAATCGGGTCCCAGGGGTGATCGGTTCACCCGATGCCACGTCGGCGACCCCCGTATGAACCACAGTGACCTGCTTCTCCCGCAGGATGCCCAGCACTCCTCCCGGTACCGAGTGTCGGTCTGCCATCTCGGCGAGGAGGGAGGTCAGCCCGGATTCGTCCACCACATCGACACTACGCAATGCCATCTATCCTGCTGGCAGCCGGATAGGCACGCACCACCGCTCGAGATCAACAACTCTGGGTGTCTTAACCAGGTAGATGAAGAGTGGAGCTGACGGGATTTGAACCCGTGACCCCCTCGTTGCGAACGAGGTGCTCTGCCAGGCTGAGCTACAGCCCCTTGCGGGAGTGGGATTGTACCGACCACCGTTTCGTGGGCCAGATCGGCCCCTTCTTTATGCACTGCGTCACGTATTTGTGACGCCCTGCATTAGGAACGACGTAGGTCTTCCCGGAGCCGTTCCTGGACCACGGTGGCGGTGAGGTCGGAGCGGGAGCGTTCGACCAGGGAGCGGGAGACGTCGGTGGTGCGGCGGAGACCGGAGGTCATGCCGTCGGGGTAGTCCATCTCGGCGAGCAGGTCGACGATCTGGTCCATCGCATCCAAGGCGGCCTGGGCCTGGTCGACCTCCCCGGCCCGGAGCAGGTCGAGGAGACGGCGGCGCATCTCCCCGACCGCCTCTCCCAGACCGTGGAGGAAAGGGATCGGATCGATCCCGAGATCGGCGAAGCCGGGGATGGGCCGACCCTGGAACAGGGCCTCGGTGATCCTCGCCTCGGCGTACTCCTTGGCCGCGTCGGCGATGAAGCCGGCGTGGAGGATGTCGGGATGGTCGGCGAGGTCGGTGGTGATCTCGGACAACACTGCGCCCGCCTCGTCGACGAGCCCCGCGGCCGTCTCCCACTCCCCGCGGTGCAGGGCACGAATCCCGTTGGCCGAGGATCGGATCACCTTTCGGGCGCCGGCGATCCCTCTCTCACGGACCGCAAACCGGGCGTCGAGGATGGCTCGGGCGTCTTCGGCGAATCCGAGGTCCATCGTCAGATGGAGCTAATGGGCGACGATCTTGACCTGAGGCTCGTCCCACTCGGTGGGGCGCTCGGACACGTGGGTGACCTTGAGACGCCACTGCCGCTGCTGCTTCATCTGGGCCAGGGCGGCGACGTAGAGGGCGATCAGCGAATCCACGAACAGATGGACGAGGAGGAGTGGCAGGGAGTTCTGCCACAAGGCGAGACCGGCGGTGACCAGGGCCAGGGTGGCGAGGACGCCGATGGTGCGCCGTCTGCGGAGACGGATGATGTCACGCTGGCCGACCGCGCCCCGGCTGTAGGGCCGTTTCTGGACGTCGGCCATGAGATGGGTCCAGCGGTCGAATTCCTCGGTCGAGTTCTTCGGGGCGTTCTGCCGGTCCCCGAAGACCGAGGGCAGGAGATAGACGCTCCACACACCAGCTATGAGCAGGAGGCCGACTATGACGCTTGCTTCCATTTAGCTTTCGACTCCGTCCATGGATGAGAGTAATAGGCGAGACCCCGCCCGATCAACGACTCAATCTCTTTTCCAAGTCCCGGACCTTCCCCCGGATTTCATCATCAACTCCACCGACTCGATGGTCACGCCGCGCTCGACGCCCTTCACCATGTCGTAGATGGTCAGCGCGGCCACAGCAACGGCGGTCATCGCCTCCATCTCCACTCCGGTCCGACCGGCGGTCCGAACGCTAGCAACGACCCTGATCCCACGCCCACTCCGCTCCAGGGTCAGGTCGACCCCGGTGAGCGGTATCGGGTGGCAGAGCGGGATCAGTTCGGCCGTCTTCTTGGCCGCCATGATCCCGGCCACTCGGGCCACCGCGGCCGCATCCCCCTTGGGCAGGTCCCCGGCGAAGAACCGATCCGCGAGCTCAGCCGACATCACGACCAACCCTTGCGCCACCGCCTCGCGGTCGGTGACCGGCTTGTCGCCGACCTCGACCATGCGCACCTCCCCGGCCTGGTTCAGGTGGCTCATCTCACGGTCATTGCCCATCGGACCACTCCCTCGACTCGGGCCATTTGAACATCTCGACCGTGACCTCGCCGCCCGCCTCGACCGTCCCCGTCCCCCTCGGCACCACGGCGAAGCCGTCCGCCGACGCCGCTGCCGACAGCACGTTCGAAGCCTGACCGCCCGACTTGACCACCGTGGGCATGCCCTCGTCGAGCCCTTCGACCAACACACGCACGAAGACGGTCTTGGCCGGATCGGTGTCGAGTGTCTCGCCGGCGCGGGCGACCAGACGCGGCCGGAGCAAGGCGCCGGCTCCCTGCATCTTGAGCAGGGCTGGGCGGGCGAACTGCTCGTAGGAGACCAGCACCGACACCGGGTTCCCGGGCAGCCCGAAGAAGAAGGCGCTGCCGATCCGCCCGAAGGCGAACGGCTTGGCCGGCTGGATGGCCACCTGCCAGAAATCGACGTGAGCATCGCCCTGCAGGACCAGCTTGGTGACGTCGTAGTCACCCATGGAGACACCGCCGGTGGAGATCACCACGTCTGCCTCGGCCCCCTGGTCGAGGGCGGCGCGGAGAGCCTGGGGATCGTCGGGGACGATGCCGAGGTCGATCGTCTCCACCCCGGTCTCCTGGAGCAGGGCGAGGAGCATCGGCCGGTTCGAGTCCCTTATCGCACCCGGGCCCAGCGGCTGGTCGGTCGGGGTCAGTTCGTCACCCGTCGACATGAAGGCGACCCGGGGACGGGCGACCACCTCGGGTCTCGCCACCCCGATCGTGGCGAGGACGCCGACATGCATCGGGGTGAGCCGGGTCCCGGCGGCGAACACGGTCTGACCCCTGGTCACATCCCCGCCGGCCGGCCGGACCGAGGTCCCGCCCTCGACCGCGCTGTTCACCGTCACCTTCGACCCATCGACGGAGGTTTCCTCCACCCTGACCACCGTGTCCGCCCCGGCCGGCATCGGGGCGCCGGTCATGATCCTGATCGCCTCCCCCGGCCCCACCTCGAGCTCGGTCTCGTATCCGGCGGCGAGGTCGCCGATGACGTCGAGGACCGATCCGGCGGAGACGACGTCTGAGCCCCTCACCGCGTATCCGTCCATCGCCGAGTTGGCGAATGGAGGCACATCCTCGGGCGAGACCACGTCCCCGGCGAGCACGCGGCCCAGGGAGTCCCAGAGCGAGACCTGCTCGGTTCGAAGAGGGCCGACCGAGGACAGCACCTCGGACCGGGCCTCCTCCAGCGGCTTCATATCCGTCTCTCGGCCAGCCACGTGCTGAACTCTTCGCCGAACTCGTGCTCCCCCAGCTCCACCGAAGCCTGGAGCAGGCCGATCGGGGTGCCCACGTCGAGGAGGTCCTCGGCCGCCACGTAGCCGCGGAGACGCCGCTCCGCCCCCAACTGGTTGATCGCGTCGGTCAGCTGGATCTCGCCACCGTGACCGGGCTCGAGACGGCCCAGGATGTCGAACACCTCGGAGGTGAACAGATACCGGCCCACCAGCCCGAGCCGGGAAGGGGCGTCGGCGGCTCCGGGCTTCTCCACCGCCCCGGCCAGGTCCAGGTACCGGTCCACGACGTCGGATGCCGGCACCACCACCCCGTATTTGCTGAGGAACTCCTCGCTCAGCTCGCGCAGGCACATCACCGAGACGGCGCCGTCACGGCTCCCCTCGGCCAGATCGGCCAGGACATCGTGCCCGGGCCGGACGATGTTGTCGGAGAGGAGGCAGAAGAAGGGGCGGTTCCCGACCATCTGTGCCGCCTCGTTGACCGCGTGGCCCAACCCGAGCGGCTCTTCCTGGACCACAGGCCGGAGATGGATGTCCTCCAGACCGGGAAGGGGGCCCTCGATGTTGAAGTGCTGGGCGATCAGATGGCCGGCGTCGAGATCCACGATCACCACCGCCTCCCTGGCCCCGGCCCGGGCCGCTTCCTCCACCGCATACTGGATGGCGGGGCGATCGATCACGGTGAGCAGGGCTTTGGGCACCACCCTGGTCGCCGGTCGCATCCGGGTGCCGCGCCCCGCGGCCGGGATGACCGCCACCTCGATGCTCATGTCGGGATCCTCTCCTCGCTGCCTGCGACCATTCGCCGGATGTTCCCACGATGACGCCACACGATCAGCCCGATGATCAACGCCACCCAGAGCAACGACAGACCGCTCACCCCCTGCCAGAGCAGGATCGGGATGGTGATCACCACGATCACCATCGAGCCGATCGAGGCGGTCTTGGTCGCCCAAGCGACCAGACCCCAGGTGGAGATCTCGATCACCGCCGCCAGCGGGACCGTGAACAGGAGGACTCCGCCACCGGTCGCCACCCCCTTGCCCCCCTTGAACCGATGGAACACCGGGTAGCAGTGCCCGACCACGGCGGCGAGACCGGCGAGAAAGGCCCAATGCACCGTCGGGTCGGACACCCCGGCGGCGACCATGCCCATGGCGGCCCCGATCGTGCCCTTCAAGGTGTCACCGACGAAGACCATCGCCGCCGGGACCCGGCCCAGGGTGCGGAGGACGTTGGAGGTCCCCGGGTTGCCGCTTCCCGCCTTGTGGATGTCCACGCCGTGCATCCGAGCCACGATCACCGCGAAGTCGATGCTCCCCACCAGATACGCGGCGACGAGCCCGAGCGGCAGGGCGAATTCGGGCGACATGGCGGTCGATCATATTGCGCCGGGGGAATGGAAGACCTTCCCCCCCGGTTGTAGAGTCTGCTTTCCACCTCCAAGCGGTCAGATCGGTATGCCTACCTACGAATACACCTGCAAGGGCTGTGGCGAGACCTTCGAAGTCTTCCAGTCCTTCTCAGAGAAACCCCTGCGCAAGCATCGCGAATGCGGCGGCGACCTGCAGAAGGTGTTCCACGCCCGGGGGGTCGTGTTCAAGGGGTCGGGCTTCTACTCCACCGACTCCCGGTCGTCCAAGAAGAAGGACGAGCCGGCGAAGAAGACCGACTCGTCCAAGAGTGGCGATGCGCCGAAGGCCGCGCCCGCGGCGAGCACCACGACTTCAGACTGACTTCCTGGCTTCAGCCCCGGTCGCTGACCAGGTACCAGAGCCCGAAGGTCACCGCGGCGACGACCAGCAAGATCATCATCGACCGGACCTTGTGAGTCTCGGTCTCCACCACAGTTTCCTCGATGTGACGCTTCTTGTCACCCATTGCGTGCCTCCTTCTCGGCGATTGTGCGGGTGTGGACCGCAATCGCGGAAGATCAGTGGCCTCCGATGATTCACGATCGCAGGTCCACACCTATGTGAACCTCTACCCGAGTCCGGGTATGCCCAAACGGAGGGGGTCAATCCACGATGCCGGCTTCGGCATCGACAAGCACGACTTCCGGCACGGCGCCGAGCTCCCTGCCCAGGACGATCATCCCGACGGCGAGACCGGACCCGGTCAGGGCCATCATCACGATCATGAGACGGATCAGCCAGATGTTGGCGGTGAGCGACGACCCGGTCTGGTCCACCACACCTTCGGCTTGGGCGAGAGTGGCGCGATAGGAGACGATGAGCTCCTTGCTCGTGGCCAATTCGACCGCGAGCGAGGAGAACGACTCGGCCATGGTCGCGGCGTCCCCGGCGAACTCCCGGGAGACGGGTACCAGGGCCCGAATCGCGTCGGCCTGGGCTCCGAGCTGGCCGGGCAAGTCGGCGAGCGCCGCCTCCACCGCCATCAGCGAGACGTCGAAGGGCTCCTCCGGGTCGTAGTCCACTCCGAGCAGGGAGAGGGCCCGGAGCGTCGCGTCGATGGCGCTGGCCGCCTGAATCGCAGCCGGCATCGACCCGTGTATCGCCTCGATATTGGCCTGGAGCTCCCCGTCGAGAAAGTCGGCGACATCCTCGAGGCGCCCGGCGGCGGTGTCCACACCGACCGCGGCCCCCTCGATGCTGTCAGCGGCGGTGGCCAGCCCGTCGTCGACCTCGGCGGCGACACCTTCGAGCAGATCGAGCGTCTCGTCCACCGATTGCAGCGCCGACTCGGACAGGCCAACCGAGCCGTCCAGGTCGCCCGACACGGAGTCGACCAGGATCAGACCCACCACCATGCCGACCAGGCTGGCGAGCAGGGCGGCCACGCCGACCCCGATCAGAGTGCTGCGCAGACGCGGCGATACGGGCCGATAGTCGAGGGACATGGCCGGGCTTCCTACCCGATGATCCTGGCCTGGAAACCGATTGGGAACCGTGGACCACGGGTATGGGGGCCGGTCATGTCGACCGAGGCTACCGTCAGCGCGTCCGGGCTCACCAAGAGCTTCGGGGAAAAAGCCGGCGTGTTCGACGTCGATCTAGAGGTCTCGGCCGGTCAGATCGTCGGTCTCATCGGTCCGAGTGGCTCGGGAAAGACCACGACGGTGCGGCTCATGACCGGGCTGCTCACCCCGGACGCCGGATCGATCAGGGTGCTGGGCGAGGACCCCCTGGCCTTCACCACCTCCACCCGGGCCCGCATCGGGTACATGTCCCAGGACTCGGTCTTCTTCCCCGACCTCACTCTGCGTGAGAATCTCGACTTCGCAGCCTCCATCTTCGGTGTGCCCTACCGGCGCAAGAAGAGGATGGAAGCGATAGTCGAGTTCCTCGACCTGGGAGAGGTCATGGACCGGCTGCTCGGCGATGCCTCCGGCGGCGAGAAACGCCGTCTCTCACTCGCCGCCACTCTGTTCCACGACCCGGATCTGGTCTTCCTCGACGAGCCGACGGCAGG
>DASUSU010000168.1:0-2561 GCA_036374915.1 Acidimicrobiia bacterium
CCGGTCGCTTGTGGACTATCGAGGCGGAGGCGAGAAGTGAGAGGCCGGCGGCGATGAAGAGCGCATAGGTGGGCCTGGTCTCCTCGAAGAGCTCGCCGACCCCGTTGACCGCGAACAGGAAGTCGGCGGTGGTCTGGAAGATCAGGGCGAGGGAGATGAGGAGGAGACGCCGGTCGAACCAGTAGGTGGACCGGCGTATCGAGAGCATGAGCAGCGCGACGAGAATGGCCACGTCGAGGATGGGGTAGGCGGCGGCGAAAACTCGCTGCCCGACGGGGACATCGGACAGCCGCTGCAGGTACCCGGAGAGAAAGAAGACCCAGGTCAAGGTGGCCACCGAGACCGCCCCGACCAGACCGTCGACCAGGGCTCGGGCACGCACCCACCAGCGACCCGCGGCGTGGGGCAAGGCCACGACGCCGACCAGGACGAGCCCGTAGGAGCCGAGGAAGAACGAGTCGAGAGGCCCGAAAGCGGGCAAGTCGGCGCCAGCAACCGTCAACAGGGCGATCGCCAAGACGCCGACCGATGCGACGATGAGACCGAGGCCCAGCCATCGCCAGGCGAGCCTCTCCCGGCCATCGAGCCGTGCTGCCCCCCGTATGATCACGGTGCCGGCAGCGGCGTGGCCCAGACTCACGCCGAGGGTCCCGGTGATGTCGGCGGATTCGGGATAGAGCAACGTGGCCAGGCCCAGAGCGCCCACCAGCGTGAACAGGGCGGAGAACCAGGGGCGTTTCCGAAACTGGCGGGCGATCAGGGCTGAAGCTCTGTTGATATCTGAGACCTTCACAGACATTGATCGGCAAAACGACGCCCAACCTGTATGAGGCCCCCGGCCCGGTCACTCCAGTGCAGACAGCCCCTGCTCCAGCAATTTGGCGAACTGATCCCCGTCGAGGATGGGGATGCCCAGCTCTTCTGCCTTCCTGGTCTTGGCCGCCCCCGGTGATTCACCCACGATCAAAGCCGTGGTCTTCGAGGAGACCGAGCCGGTCGCCTTGCCCCCCCGTTGCTCGATGGCGGTCTGGGCCTCTTCCCTGGTGAACCCTGCGATCGTGCCGGAGACGACGAAGGTGGCGCCGGCGAGGAGGTCGCCGGAGACGCCCTCCTCGACCTCGTCCTCCAGCCGCACCCCGGCCCGGCCCAGCTTGGCGACGAGGTCGCGGTTGACCGGGTCCGCCGCCCACTCCGCCACTCCACGGGCGATCACGGGGCCGATCCCGTCGACCTCTGCGATCTCCTCCTCGGTGGCGGCCATGAGGTTGGGGAGGCCCCGGAAGTGGTGGATGAGGGTGCGGGCGATGGTGCCGCCGACGTGACGGATGCCCAGTGCGGCCAGGAGCCGGGCAACAGGGCGGTCCTTGGCCGCCTCGATCGCCCGCTTCAGGTTGCCGACCGAGATCTCCCCCCAGCCCTCCCGCCCCCGGAGCAGGTCGACGTCGAAGGTGAAGATGTCCGCCGGGTCGGTGATCAGGCCTTCCGCCAACAGGAGGTCGATGGTCTTGTAACCCAGGTGCTCGATGTCCATCCCGCCCCGCGAGGCGAAGTGGAACAGCCACTCACGGACCCGGGACGGGCACTCGAAACCGCCGGTGCAACGGGCCACCGCCTCGCCTTCGGGGCGGGTGATCGGGTTGCCGCAGAAGGGGCACGACGAGGGCATCGACCACACCTCCTCCTCACCGGTCCGCGCCGCGACCACCGGCCCCACCACCTCGGGAATCACGTCACCCGCCCGCCGCACTATGACCTGATCCCCGACCCGGACGTCCTTGAGCGCCACCTGGTCGGCGTTGTGCAGCGTGGCCAGCCCCACCGTGGCGCCCCCCACGAACACCGGGTCGAGCACGGCGAAGGGTGTCGCCGCCCCGGTCCGGCCGATGTTGATCATTATCTCCCTGAGCCGGGTCACCTGCTCCTCGGGCGGGAATTTGTAGGCGATGGCCCAGCGAGGAGCCCTGGCGGTGAAGCCGAGCGCCTCCTGATCGGCCAGCGAGTTGACCTTGATCACCACCCCGTCGGTCTGATAGCCGGTCTCGTGACGTCCCTTCTCCGCCCGGGCCACGTACTCGAGCACCTCCTGGATGCTGTCCATGGCCTGACTGGCCGGGTTGGTCCTGAACCCGACATCGCGCAGGAACTGCATCGTGTCGGCATGGGTCTCGAACTCGGGACCGCCCTCGACCAGACCGAGCTGATACACCCAGATGGCCAGGTTGCGGGAGGCGGTCACCGAGGGGTCCTTCTGACGCACCGAGCCGGCGGCGGCATTGCGCGGGTTGGCGAAGATCCGCTCACCTGCCTCGGCCTGGCGCCGGTTCAGCTCCTCGAAGGCGCTCTCCGGCATGTACACCTCGCCGCGCACCTCGACGACCGGGGGCGGGCCTGCCCCGAGGAGCCGGAGCGGGACCGACTTGATGGTGCGCAGGTTGGCGGTGATGTCCTCGCCGGTCACTCCGTCGCCGCGGGTCGCCCCGGTGGCCAAGACCCCGTCCCGGTAGGTGAGCACCACGGCGAGACCGTCGATCTTCAGCTCGGCGACGTAGCCCTGCGGGGGC
>DASUSU010000169.1:0-5105 GCA_036374915.1 Acidimicrobiia bacterium
CTGCTCGGGGCGGCCAGCGAGGCGATGGTGAACGCGGCCAAACACTCCGGAGCGGAGCGGGTCTCGCTCTACTTCGAGGCCGAGAACGACGAGCTGGTCGTGTACGTGACCGATCAGGGCAAGGGCTTCGAGCCCGTCGGGGTGGCCGGTGATCGGCGCGGGATCGTCGAGTCGATCAGGGCGAGGGTGGAACGAGCCGGGGGAGCGGTGGCCATCGTCAGCGAGCCGGGGGAGGGCACCGAGGTCGTGCTGAGGATGCCGGTGAGCACCGGATGAGCGTCAGGGTCTACCTGGTCGACGACCATCGGCTCTTTCTCGCCGGGGTCAGGGCCGAGCTCTCCGAGGAGTTCTCCATCGTCGGCTCGGCCTACGACGTCGACACCGCCATCGAGGAGATCCGGGGGCTCAACCCCGATGTCGTGCTCATCGACGTGCACATGCCCGACGGGGGCGGGATCGCGGTGGTGGAGGGTGTCGCCGAGACCAACCCGGACGTGAAGTTCCTCGCCCTCTCGGTGTCGGACCAAGCCGAGGATGTGATCGCCATGATCCGCGCCGGCGCCCGCGGCTATGTGACCAAGACGATCGAGCCGGCCGACCTTGCCGACGCGGTGCGGCGGATCGATGCCGGGGACGCGGTGTTCTCCCCCCGGCTCGCCGGGTTCGTTCTCGACGCTTTCGCCGGTGCGATGCCCTCCGACGAGGACCCGGAGCTGGACCAGCTGACCACCAGGGAGAAGGACGTGCTCCGTCTCATCGCCCGCGGCTTTGCCTACAAGCAGGTGGCCCGCAAGCTCAACATCTCGATCAAGACCGTGGAGACCCACGTGTCTTCGGTCCTGCGCAAGCTGCAGCTGACCAATCGCCACGAGCTGGCCCGATGGGCGTCGAAGCGGAGGATCGTCTAGGACGGTCCGCCCGGACGGCTACCCGGTTCTTTTACGAGGACTCCGCCCTTGAACACGTGGGTCACGTTGTCCGGGTCGGACAGGACCGCGACATCGGTGCTGGGGTCGCCGTCGACGCAGATGACATCGGCGTCGTATCCCTCGACCAATTGTCCCGCCTTCGGCGCCTGCGGTCCCAGGGTGTCAGGCCCGTTGGCGGTGGCGCTCTCGATCGCCTGGAGCGGCGTCATGCCGACTTCGACCATGAGCGCCAACTCCTCTGCGTTCTTCCCCCAGAGACCGGTAGCCCAGATGTCGGTGCCCATGGCGATCGTCACCCCCTTCTCCACGGCGAGGGCGATGGCGTCGGCGTGGCTCCGGGATGCGATCTCGCCTTTGACCCTGGCGTATTCGGGCATGCCTTTCTTGGTGCCTTCGGTCATCAGATAGTTCAGGATCCACCTGGTGGGGACCAGGATCGCACCGGTCTCCACCATGGCGTCGGCCGCTTCCTCGTCGAGGTAGGTGCCGTGCTCTATGGTCTTCACCCCTGCCTCCAGCGCAGCCATGATCCCGCGTTTGCCGTGGCAGTGGGCCCCGACCAGACGTTCCATCCGGGTGGCCTCGTCGACTATCGCCTCCAACTCGGCCTTGGAGAACTGGGGGAGATGGGGGTCGTCCAACTCGCTCATCACCCCGCCCGAGGCGTGCACCTTGATCACCTTGGCCCCGAGTCTCAGCATCCGCCTCACCCCGGCCCGGCATTCGTCGGGGCCGTCGCAGATGTTGTCTTCACCCCATTGGCGGGCGATCGAGGCCCGGGCGAAGTCGAGGTCCATGCCGTGCTCGTCGCCGTGCCCTCCGGTCATCGAGAGCATCGCCCCGCTGGCGTAGACGTTGGGCCCGACCACCTGGCCTTCCTCGATGGCCCGTGCCAGGAAGGTTCCCATCCCGCCCATCTCCCGAACCGAGGTGAAGCCGGCCATCAGGGCTCGCCTGGCGTCGCCGGTCACCCGCATCGCCCCGAGCTGGGGGCGAAGGGTGTGCATCTCGGCGATGTTGGCGGTGTAGGTGCCGATGAAGTGCCCGTGGCACTCCCACAGACCGGGCATGACGGTGTCGGTGGTGACGACAGTGGTGTCCTCTCCAGGTGACGGGGCGTCCTCCCGGGGCCCTGCATACCCGATCACACCGTCATCGAGGACGACCACCGCGTCTTCCACGACGTCGCCCCGGCCCGGCACGAGCCGGGTCGCCTCGATGCGGGTGATCGTCATGTCACCGCCTCGACCGGGAGCCGGGTCGTGGCCCTGAGCCCTCCCATCACCACCAGGCCACCGATCCGGACGATGGGAGCGTCTGGATCGGAATTGGCTCGAGTCAGGTCTTCGAACCCGCCGGCGACGACATCCCCGACGAACACCACCTTCCAGCCCGGCGGTATCACCAGGTTGACCCCCCCGAAGAGGACCAGGATGTCGAGGTAGACCCCGGTGGGGGCGGGCACGGCGCGTCGCAGGTCGAGGTTGGTCCCGGCGAAGACGGTGGTGACCTTTCCGCCGAAGAACGGATCGGCCGAGGAGATCAGGTTCTCTCCTCCGAAGATGCTGACCAGGTCGATCTCCTCGGTGGCCGCCTCGGCGTGGGATCTGAGGAGGAGCTTGGCTGCCAGGGCCGTGCCGAGCAGGACGACGAAGATGAGACGGACGAGTCGGAACAGGAATCGGATCACGGCCGTAGGTTACGTGGCGAGCCGCTCGCCGGCCTCCACCGAGAAGGGCAGTCGGTTTGCCGCCGGGGCGAGAGGACAGGACCACCGCTCGGAATGGACGCAGGACGGGTGGTAGGCGAAGTTGAAGTCGATGGCGATCTCGCTGTCGCTGTGCCCGAGGTCGGCGCCTTTCACCGTGTCGAGCAGGTATCTCCCGCCCCCGTAGGTGGAGACCCCGTTGCCGGCGTCCCTGAAGGGGAGGAACAGTCCTCCGCCGTATGCGTCGAGCCAGAGGACCTCGAGACGGCCCGGTTTGCCGGCGACCTCGAACTCGACGAAGCCGATCTTGACGAATCGGGTGACGCCCTCGCCGGAGTGGGCAACGGTGGCGCTCTCGTCATCGCTGGGCAGGAACCGACCCGTGGTGCTCCAGTCCGGGTCGTAGGGGAAGAAGGGGAGGCCCTCGAACCGGGTCCTGTCTTCGATCGGTGACTGGGGATGGGTTGCGAAGAGAGCGTCCCGCTCGGCAACCCATTGCGCCCAGGACTCGGGGCCAGGGCCTCGCTCCCGAACCCGCCGGTACATGTCGTGGACCCGGCGCCGGTAGTCCCAAAGCTCGAGGGTCGCGCTCATCGCCGTTCAAACCTAGGCCGGTTCTGCTTATTGCCTTGACGGATGGTTCCCGGCCAGGCAATCTGGCGGCGTCGAGAAGAAGAGGTACCAATGGTGAAGCAGCGGATCATGAATCCCACCGGAAAGGCAGCGCCTTTTGGCGCGCCCGCGCCCGCTGCCCTCGGCGATGAGCCGAACACCTGGCGACCTCTCGTCACATGATGTGACATCCAGCAATTGTCTGTTGTGAGGCCGCCGGAAACCCCGGCGGTTTTTGTTTCCCGCCACCACACAGCAAGACGAAGGACTCGACAAGTGAACCACCATCTACAACAACTCCAAGAACTCGGACGATGTAGCCACGAAGGCAGCCACGAGTTGTTCTTCTCGGAGAAGCCCGCAGAGCTGGCCGAGGCCCAGCGTATTTGCGGC
This sequence comes from Acidimicrobiia bacterium, assembly GCA_036374915.1. Lineage (GTDB taxonomy): Bacteria > Actinomycetota > Acidimicrobiia > Spongiisociales > ZC4RG35 > JARDZU01. Next base: position 3,643 of record DASUSU010000169.1, read on the forward strand.
GTCTGCCCGGTCAGGGTGCAGTGTCTCGAGATTGCCCTACGTGATCGTCACGAATGGGGGGTATGGGGCGGCGTCATCTTCTGGGATGGCCAGCCCTATCACCGGCGTCGGAGTCGCGGCCGTCCCCGCCAGTCCGAAGCCGGTCTGCCCATCGAGGCAGACACCGGTGAGCTCTGGGAGCAGGTGAAGTCGGCCTGAGCGATCAGGAGACCGCCAGCTCCCGGAGACCTCCGGGAGTGGAGGGATGACGCATCTTGGCCAGGGCCTTCGCCTCGATCTGGCGGATGCGCTCCCGGGTCACATTGAAATGCCGTCCCACCTCGTCCAGGGTGGCCGGTTCCTGGTTGCCCAGGCCGTAGCGCATCTCGATGATGGTGCGCTCCCGGTCGGTGAGACGCTCCAGCACGAAATGGAGGTTCTCGATGTTCAGCTTGGAGGCGATCAACTCGAAGGGGGCGGCGGCGTCGAGGTCCTCGATGAAGTCGCCGAGAGTGGCGTTGTCCTCGCCGACCGGCTCGAAGATCGACACCGGCTCCGGCGCCACCTTCCGTGCTTCGGCGATCTTCTCCACGGTCAAACCCGATTCCTCGGACAACTCGACGTCGGTGGGCTTGCGCCCGAGACGCTTGGTGAGGTTGCTCTCCGAGGTCTGCATCTGGGTGATGGTGTCCATCATGTGGACCGGCACCCGGATGGTGCGGCTCTTGTCGGCGATGGCCCGGGTGATCGCCTGGCGGATCCACCAGGTGGCATAGGTGGAGAACTTGAAACCCTTGCGGTACTCGAATTTCTCGACCGCCCTGATCAGTCCCAGGTTGCCCTCCTGGACCAGGTCGAGGAAGGGGAGACGGGCGTGCCCGTAGCGTTTGGCGATGGAGACCACGAGTCTCAGATTGGAGCGGATGAAGGTCTGACGGGCCTCTTCACCGGCCCGGATCATCTGTGCCAACTGGCGGCGCTTGGTCTGGTCGGTCTCCGACTCGAGAGCGATTTCGGCCTTGCGACCGGTTTCGATGGCTTTGGCGAGACGAACCTCGTCTTCTGCGGTTAGGAGATTGAAGAGGCCGATGCCATCCAGATACTGACGAATTGCCTCGTCGCTGACTTCTCGTTCGATGGAGCTACTTCTTCCCATTGCCGTCTTCGCCTCCAGCCAGGGTAGGAACACCCATGGCCACTCCTGGGGATTGTCAATAGCTGTATCGACACTTTTCCCCAGAATGTTGAATGGGCTGTGCGACCCATTTCACTTAGACTTTCCGGGTCCATCCCCGGACCGCGGGCGTTTAGCTCAGTTGGCTAGAGCACTGCCCTTACAAGGCAGGGGTCGGCGGTTCGAGTCCGTCAACGCCCACCAGATCCTCCTCGTGGCTCCAACCGGCTGAACTCCTCGTCCGAACCCGACACCCGACGGAACCAAACTGACATCGGACGCGTGTATACGGAGAGTGTCGGAAGGGAAC
>DASUSU010000170.1:0-3055 GCA_036374915.1 Acidimicrobiia bacterium
GCCCGGTCTCGGCGAGCCAGGAGTGCTCGGGACCCACCCCCGGGTAGTCGAGCCCGGCCGACACCGAGTGGGTCTCCTGGATCTGCCCGTCGGCGTCCTGGAGCAGGTAGGAGTAGCTGCCGTGGAGCACGCCGGGCGTCCCCAGCCCGATGGTGGCGGCGTTGTGCCCCAGTTGGGGCGACGTGCCCCCGGCCTCGACCCCGATCAGCTCGACCGGGTCGTCGAGCAGGGGATGGAAGAGCCCGATGGCATTGGAGCCACCACCGACACAGGCGATGGCGACATCGGGCAGCCGGCCCGCCCGCTCCAGCATCTGCTGTCTCGCCTCGCGCCCGATCACCGACTGGAGCTCTCTCACCAGCCACGGATAGGGGTGGGGCCCCACCGCCGAGCCGAGGAGGTAATAGGTGGTCTCCGGCCGGGTCACCCAGTCGCGCAGGGCCTCGTTGATCGCGGCTCTCAATGTGGCGTCACCCGAGGTGACCGGCTCCACACGCGCCCCGAGCAGCCGCATCCGCTCGACATTCGGGGCCTGTCGCTCGATGTCGACCGAGCCCATGTACACGGTGCAGTCGAGCCCGAGCCGGGCGCAGGCGGCGGCGGTGGCGACCCCGTGTTGCCCCGCGCCGGTCTCGGCGATGACCCTCTCCGCCCCCATCTCGCGGGCAAGGAGAGCTTGACCGATGGCATTGTTGATCTTGTGGGCGCCGGTGTGGGCCAGATCCTCACGCTTCAGCCAGATCTCGCCGCCCCAGACCGACCCGAGTCGGGAAGCGTTGGTCAGGGCGGTGGGACGGCCCACCCAGGTGGTCAGCTCCTCTTCGTACATGTTGAGAAAGCCGGGGTCGTCGAGCAGGAGTCGAGCCGTGTCCTCCAACCGGGACAGCGCCGGCACCAGGATTTCGGGCACGTAGCGACCCCCGTAGGGCCCGAAACGACCGCGCTGTTGGACGCCGGGGCTCATGATTGACCTCGCGTCAACGGCAGGGCGCTACGGGCCGCCGTCACGAACGACCGCATCCGCTCGGGGTCCTTCACTCCCGGTGCTCTCTCGATCCCCGAGCTCACATCGACTCCGAATGGTCTGACACTGGACACCACCTCAGCCACGTTCTCCTCGTTCAATCCCCCGGCCAGGATCATCTTCACCGTTGTCGTGAGTTGAGCCAGACGAGCCCAACTCGGCGGCCTGCCGGTGCCGCCGCGGGCCGAGCTGTCGACCAGGGCCCACGCCCGAGTGGTGGCTCCTGCCGCCTCGTCGACCCTCCGAGCCAAGTCCTCGCCATCGACGACCACCGGCAACATCTTGTCGGGAGGGAGCCCGACCAAGGTCACCGCCTCGGCTTGGAACAGATCGGGGCCGACCACCTCCTCGGTGCGCCGCAACAGTCCGGGAGATGGCTGGTGAAACACCGCCACGCTCAGCACGTGATCGGGGAGCAGGCGCTTCAGGTGCGCGGCCTGTGGGAGCGAGATCCGTCTCGGCGAGGGAGTGAGCACGAACCCGACCGCATCGGCCCCGGCGGCCACGGCCGCCTCCAGATCCGACTCGGTCCGGATGCCGCACAACTTCACGAACAGGCTCACGACGCCACCGCCGCCGTGCGTCGGCCGGCTCCCACCATGTCTCGGACGAGTTCGGTGGCGTCTCCGGCCTTCATCAGGGCGGAACCGACCAGGGCCGCGGCGTAGCCGAGCGAGGCAACCATCTCCACGTCGGCCGGGCCGGCCATCGCGCTCTCGGCCACCGCGACCAGCCCGGGAGGGAGAAGGCCGGCCAGTTCCCGGTGGAGATCGGGGACGATGCCCAATGTCTCCAAGTCCCTGCAGTTGACCCCGATCAGGACGTCGGATCTGCCTTCGGCAAGGATCGGGAGCCGAGCCATGTCGGCCCGGTCGAACGCCTCGAGCAGGGCGAACATCCCCGTCTCGGCGGCTGCGTCCAGGACCCGGGTCGCAGCATCGTCGTCGAGGATGCGGGCGATGACCAGCACCCCGTCGGCACCGGCCTCACGAGCCTCGTAGACCTGATAGGGATCGACCAGGAAGTCCTTGGCCATGACCGGGACCGCCCCCGCATCGGCCACGGCTCGCAGCATGGGCAGCGACCCACCGAACTCGGACGGCTCGGTGAGGACCGAGATGACCGCAGCTCCTCCTTGCTCGTACGCTCGCGCCGCCGCGGCCGGCTCACGCTCGGGGAAGATGCCTTCCGATGGCGACCGTGGCTTGACCTCGGCGATCAGGTCGAAGGTCTCTCCGAAGTTGCCGAGCCGACGCGGTGGCGGCCCGGAGAGGGCGGTGTCCCGCAGATCGCTCTCGGGACGGCGCGACCGGGCGGCCTCGACCCGCTCGTGGGAGCGTGTCGCCATCGTCTCCAGGAATCGGCTCACCTCCCCGCCTCCCCGGCGCCGAAGTCGGCCAGCGCCTTGGCCAGACTCGAGGCCCTCCCGTCGTCGATGGCGGCGGCGGCCAGCTCGATCGCCTGGGAGGGGCTGGAGGCGCGCCCGGTGACCTCGAGTGCGAGGGCGGCGCCGAGCACGATCGCATCCCGGTGCGCCCCCTGCTCCCCCTCGAACACATCGAGCAGGCGTCGTGCGTTGTGGGCGGGTGTCCCCCCGGCCAGATCCTCCTCGGCGCACTCGGACATGCCCAGATCGGATGGTCGACGGATCGACTCCACGACCGACCCCGGGGTGACGTCGAAGAGGAGGAACTCGCCGACGGGTGAGGGCTCGTCCCAGCCTCCAGCCCCGTGTACCACGAAGGCCCGGTCGATCTCGAGACCGGAGAGGGCCCCGGCCATCAGCCTGGCCGCAGCGGGATCGAACGCCCCGATCACCATGTGACGGGGGGCGGCCGGGTTGGTCAGCGGACCCAGGATGTTGAACACCGTTCGAACCCCCAGTGCGCGGCGCACCGGCCCCACCGCAGCCATCGCCGGGTGAAAGTGCGGGGCGAACAGGAAGGTGAACCCGGTGGCGCCGAAGAGACGGCGGACCTGATCCTCGTTCAGCGGCATGGGCAGGCCCAGCTCCTCGAGCACGTCGGCGCT
>DASUSU010000171.1:0-5059 GCA_036374915.1 Acidimicrobiia bacterium
CGTGGGCGGCGTCCTCGATGGTGAAGCCTCCCGATCGCAGGTTCCCGAGGATCGCGTTGATATATCTCAAGGCGGCGGGTCCCGCAAAGCCGCTGGCCGCCAGGAGCCCGATCGCCCACGAGTGACGGCTGAGCACCTCCCGGGCTGAGAATGCCCGTCGCCTCATCGCCTCTTTCCAGTAGGCGCCTTCGTCCGGAATTTCTATCTCACCGACGACCAGCTCGACGATCCCATCGAGGATCTCCTCCTTGTTGGCGATGTGTTTGTAGAGCGACATCGCCTCCACGCCGAGCTCAGAGCCCAAGCGGCGCATGGTCAAGGCGCCCAGTCCGTCTCGATCGGCCAGGTCAACCGCGGCCCGCATGATCCGTTCTCTGTTCAGCGGCGGGCGCGAGGAGGTTTCTTCGCTAGATGTCACGTCTTGACAAGCTTACTAAGTAATCGTAGGCTTACTAAGTAAACCAACTCTCCAACCATCGCAGACACCAAATGTCCACCCCCACCCAGAAGACACCGACCACCGCCGACAAAGCCGTGGCGAAGGAGACCACATGACAATCGCACTTGACCGCATCACGACGACCGCAGCCCGCATGGAAGGCGGCGTCAAGAGATATGGATTCGACGACGCCAGCATCCGGGCCCTCGACGATGTGCACGTCGGATTCGAGGTAGGCCGTTTCACCGCCATCATGGGGCCTTCAGGCTCCGGCAAGTCGACCCTGCTCCACACCCTGGCCGGTCTCGACACGCTCGATGAAGGCTCGGCCTACATCGGCGAAGTCGAGCTGGGAGCGCTTGGTGATCGCAAGCTGACGCTGCTGCGCAGGGAGAAGGTCGGCTTCATCTTCCAGGCCTTCAATCTCATCCCCACCCTCACTGCCGAAGAGAACATCGTCCTGCCTCTGGCCATCGCGGGTGTGGACGAGGATCGGGGCTGGTTCGACCACGTGGTCGACGTAGTCGGACTTGGGGACCGGCTGGATCACCGGCCGTCGGAGTTGTCCGGGGGCCAGCAACAGCGGGTCGCCGCCGCCCGCGCCCTGGTTTCAAGACCGGAGATCATCTTCGCGGACGAGCCTTCCGGAAACCTCGACTCCCGCTCGGGTGCCGAGCTCCTCGAGTTCATGAGAAGGGCCGTCCGCGAGTTGGGTCAGACCATGGTCATGGTCACCCACGATCCTGTTGCAGCCGGATACGCCGACCGGGTCGTGTTCCTGAGCGACGGCAAGGTGGTGGGTGACATGGACCATCCGACGGCCGACAAGGTCATCGACCACATGCGATTCCTGGGGGCGTGACATGTTGAAAACAGCACTACGCAGCCTTCAGGCCAACAAGCTCAGGTTCGGATTGACCGCTCTCTCGGTGGTCATGGGAGTCGCCTTCGTCGCCGGGTCGTTCGTGTTCACGGACACGATCCAGGCGCGTTTCGACACCCTTTTCGACGACGTCTACGCCGGTGTCGACGCCACCGTCAGGATCGACGAGACGGCCACCGTGGAGACGTCCTTCGATGAGTCTTATCTCACCGAAGTCCGGGCTGTGCCCGGTGTCGACCGGGCCGAGGGCTCGGTCAGCGGATCTGCCAAGATCCTCGATCGCAACGGCGAGACCCTGGGAGGCATCGGCTCACCGACGTTGGGTTTCTCCTGGGTCGCCGACCCCGCTCTCAACGTGGGCCGGATCGGCGATGGCGACGGCCGCGCCCCGGTCGGCCCGGGTGAGGTCGTCATCGACAAGTACACCGCGGAGGCCAACGGATTTGCAGTCGGCGACACCATTCAGGTGCTCACCGAGCAGGGTGTGGGCAGCTATCAGCTGGTCGGCGTGGCCGCCTTCGGGACCGAGGACAACCTCGCCGGGGCCACCATCGCTGCCTTCGACCTCGACGAGGCACAGCGTCTTTACGGTCTGGAAGGCCGTCTCGACACCATCGACGTGGTAGCCGCAGACGATGTAGCCGACTCGGAGTTGCTCGCCGACCTTGCCACGGTGATACCTACCGGAACCGAGGTGGTGACCGGTCAGCAGCAGACCCAGGAGCAACTCGACGATGTCACTGCCGGTCTCGGCTTCCTCAACGTCGCCTTGCTCGCATTCGCCGGCATCTCGGTGTTTGTGGGCGCTTTCGTCATCTCCAACACCTTCCGGATCACGGTCGCCCAGCGCATTCGCGAGCTCGGCCTCCTCCGGGCGGTTGGAGCCACCACCAGTCAGGTGAATCGGCTGGTTCTGATCGAGGCGGCGGTTCTGGCTGTGCTGGCGTCGGCGCTCGGCGTCCTCGCGGGCATAGGTGTCGCCGAACTGGTCCGTGTCGGGTTGGATGCGGTCGGCATTGCTCTGCCCGACGGCCCGCTGCGGGTCGAGCCGCGGACCGTGATCGTGGGATTCACTGTCGGCGTTGGTGTCACCCTCGTCGCCGCCATTCTCCCGGCACGACGCGCCGCGTCGGTGTCACCCATGGCGGCGATCGCGGCGGTCGACACCCGGACGCCCCGCAAGTCATTGCGCAATCGAGCGATCGTCGGCAGTTTGTTGTCCCTCGCTGGAGCGGGCGCTCTGGTTGGCGGATTGACGGTTCAGAATGGCGCATCGCTAGCTCTGGTTGGCGGTGGCGCCGCGGTTGTGTTCTTCGGCATCTCCACCCTGGCGCCGTTGATCGCCGGCCCGGTGGCCAGGGTCATCTCATCTCCGTTCCGGTCGATCACCGGCAAGCTGGCCCGAGAGAACACGGTGCGGGCTCCGCGACGAACCGCCTCGACGGCGTCGGCCCTGATGATCGGGGTGACCCTGGTCGCTCTCGTCTCGGTGTTCGCCGCCTCCATCAAGGTGAGTATCTCCGACACCATGGAGAGTGCCTCCCCGTTCGATCTCATCGTGAACTCTTTTGCCGATCCCCTGTCCACCGAGGTGACTGACACCGCTCTGGCCAACCTTCAAGCATCGCCGGAGTTCGATGTCGTGTCGCCCGTGACGTTCGGGTGGTACTCCATCGAAGGAGTCGACCTCGACGTCGCTGCGGTCGACCCGGCGACTCTCTCCCGGGTGTGGAACGGCGCGCCGAGTATCGACTTCGCCGACATGGGCGACGGGCTGATGGTCCACGTCAATGTCATGGAAGACAACGGTTGGGCCGTGGGGGACGTCGTCGATGTGGAATATGTCGCCGGGACAGTGCCCACGGAGATAGTAGGTACGTTCGAGACCTCGCTCCTCGCCAACACGCTGGTATCGCACGAGGTCTACGGCAGAAACGTCGGGCATGGGCCGGCCTCTTTCGCGAGCATCCGGCTCGCCGAAGGAGTAAGTCCGGAGGCGGGGAAGGCAGCGGCGGAAGCCGACCTGGCCGGTTTCCCCACCCTCCAGGTGATGACCCGTTCGGAGAGTATCGCGACTGCAGAGGCTCAAATCGATCAGCTGGTGTCGCTGTTCAGCGGTCTACTCGGGCTGGCCCTGATCATCGCCGTGCTTGGCATCGCCAACACGCTGGCCCTGTCGATCGTGGAGCGCACCCGGGAGATCGGACTGCTGCGGGCGGTGGGCATGAGCCGCCGTCAGGTGCGGTCGATGGTTCGCATCGAGGCCTCGGTGACGGCTGTCTTCGGCGCCCTGCTCGGTGTGGCAATGGGCACCGGACTGGGCTCTGCCATCGTCCGCTCCCTGGAGGACGACGGTCTGAGTTCGTTCACCATCCCCTTCGGCCAGCTCGGGGTTTGGGTGGCATTGGCCGCCCTGGCCGGGGTGATCGCAGCCATCGCCCCCGCCCGCAAAGCCTCCCGCCTCGACATCCTGCGAGCGATCTCCTACCAGTAGGGAGCGCCCAGACCCCCCCGTTCTATGTCGATTTGTCAAGGAAATTCCGTACCAAATCGACACACAGAAACTGGCTCAAGCGGCTTTGAAGCGTCGACAAGAATGTGACCGACCTAGGGGAAGACGATGAAGGCAATCATACGAAGCGAGTACGGCTCTCCGCTGGACGTCCTCGAGTTGAAGGACGTGGACATGCCCGTGATCAGAGACGACGAGGTTCTGGTCCGGGTCCATGCCGCCAGTGTCAACGCAGGTGATGTGGCTCAGGTTCGGGGCACTCCCTTCATCATCCGACCGGTGTACGGCATGAGAAGGCCCAAGCGACCCTTCATCGGGATGGATCTCGCCGGCACGGTGGAACGAGTGGGTGCCAAAGTCGCTCGATTCAGCCCGGGCGATGAAGTGTTTGGCGGTGGCGTCGGGACGTTTGCCGATTACGCCGCTGCTCCCGAAAAGAGACTGGCTCTGAAGCCAGACAGTCTCAGCTTCGATGACGCTGCGGTGCTACCAGTGGCGGGGCTGACCGCATTGCAGGGAATCCGTGACGCCGCCGGTGTCGAGGAGGGACAAAAGGTCCTCATCAACGGGGCGTCGGGGGGCGTCGGCACGTTCGCCGTCCAAATCGCCAAGGCACTGGGAGCAGAGGTGACTGCGGTCTGCAGCACCCGGAATGTAGAGCAAGCGCGTTCCATCGGCGCCGACCATGTCATCGACTACACCAAAGAAGACTTCACCAAAGGTGTGGAGAGATACGACGTCGTCTTCGACAACGCCGCCAGCCATTCACTTGCGCACACCCGCAACGTCCTGACCGACAAGGGAATCCTGATTCCCAACGCCGGTCTGCTGGACAGTCAATGGCTGGCCAGTGTTCCCCGGATGTTGGGAGCAGTTCTCTCATCGATGCTCAGCCGCAAGAGGGCGAAGATCGCCGCTCAGGCATGGAGTCCCGACGACCTCACCGCCCTCGGGAAGCTGATCGAAATCGGGAAGGTGACCCCGATCATCGACCGCACTTATCCGTTGACTGAAGCTGCCCAGGCCGTCGCATACGTGGGCGAGCGCCACGCCAGAGGCAAGGTCCTCATCGCAGTTCTCTGAAGCGCGGAGATAAAGCGACGAGTAGTCAGGGTTTCCGTAGACAAAGCGGACAGTGAGCGAATCCAGCATCAACTGGGAGTTCTACGGCCCAGACGGAAGATCGGCCGGGACATTCGCTATCCGCCCATAACAACGATTATGA
>DASUSU010000172.1:0-7496 GCA_036374915.1 Acidimicrobiia bacterium
CCGCGGAGACTCTCGACGAGTTGATCGCGGTGATGGCACAGGGGATGTTCGAGTTGGTCGGTCGCTGCAAGGCATCGTCGCCGCGTCGGTGGCTCACGCTGACCGTCGATGCGGAGACCGTCGAGGATCTGCTGGTCGACACCCTGTCCGAGCTTCTATTCCTCTCCGAGACCGGGGAACTCCTCTTCTGTGACTTCCGGGTGCGGGTGGAGCCGGGTGAGCAGACCGCAACGGTGGAGGCCGGAGGGGTCCCGGTCGATGCCTTCGAGGCGGCTGGCCCTCCGATCAAGGCGGTGACCTATCACGACCTGGTAGTCGAGCGGCGGGAGGGGAACTGGTACGGCCGGGTGTACTTCGATGTCTGACCTTCGCCCCTGGGCGGCAACTCGGTGATGAGGCAGAGTGGGATTGTGGAGATTCGACGCATCTCGGACACGACCTGGGAGATCCCCGCAACCGGGGGGATGAGGGTGCCCGGGATCATCTTCGCCTCCGAGACGCTGATGACTCTGGTGGGAGAGGAGCGGGCCGCCGAGCAGGTGAGGAATGTGGCTCATCTGCCCGGGATCACCAAGGCATCCTTCGCCATGCCCGACATCCATTGGGGCTACGGATTCCCCATCGGTGGGGTTGCGGCCACCGATGTGGCTGCGGGAGGTGTCGTCTCCCCCGGTGGTGTGGGCTTCGACATCTGCTGTGGCGTCCGGCTCCTCGCCTCCAGCTTCACCGAGGCCGACTTCGCGCGCTTCCGGGACCGGGTCATGAGCAGTCTCGACCGCCGGATTCCCCGTGGGATGGGCCGGGGGGCGATCGCCCCGGGCGGCCTCGTCCCCGAGGTTCTCGTGCGCGGAGCTGCGGCGGCTCTCGATTCCGGGTACGGCTGGCAGGGGGACCTGGAACGCTGCGAGGAGCAGGGTCTGTCCAGCGGAGCAGATCCGTCGGCGCTGAGCGAGCACGCCGTTGCCCGGGGCAAGGGCCAGCTCGGCTCGTTGGGGTCCGGCAACCACTTCCTCGAAGTCCAGGTCGTCGACCAGATCTTCGACCCGGCGGCTGCAAGCGCATTCGGGCTCGACGCAGGGATGCTGGTGGTGATGCTGCACTGCGGCTCACGGGGACTTGGTCATCAGACTTGCACCGACCAGCTTCGGCTCATGGGCCCGGCGATGGCCCGGCACGGTATCTCGGTGCCCGATCGCCAGCTCGCCTGCGTGCCCGTCGAGTCGAAGGAAGGCCGGGATTATCTAGGGGTGATGGCGGCGTCGGCCAACTTCGCCTGGGCCAATCGCCACGTCCTGGCCCACGAGGTGCGCGAGGGATTCGCCGAAGCGTTCGACATCTCCCCTGAGGCGACCGGGATGCGTCTGGTCTACGACGTTGCGCACAACTTGGCCAAGATCGAGCCACACCAGATCGATGGTCGTGTCGTCGACCTGTGTGTCCATCGCAAGGGGGCCACCCGAGCCTTCGCTCCCGGGCACCCGGATCTGGCCGAGGAGATCAGGGACAGCGGCCAGCCGGTCCTGGTCCCAGGCTCGATGGGCACCGCCTCCTGGGTGCTCAAGGGGGTTGCCGACAACCCGGCCTTCTCCTCGGCGGCACACGGGGCGGGGCGGGTCATGAGTCGCAAACAGGCCAAAAAGCGTGAGTCCGGGCGGATCGTGCGCGACCACCTCGAGACGGCGGGGATATCGGTGCGGCCCGGGTCGGAGGCGTTGCTCTCCGAGGAGGCGCCCTACGCGTACAAGGACGTCGACGAGGTGGCTGAGGTGTGCGCCCGCGCCGGGCTGGCGGCAAAGGTCGCCCGGCTCCGCCCGGTCGGGGTGGTCAAGGGTTGACGTCGTCTGCACGGCGGATGCGGAGCCGCCTCACCGCCCGCTTCCTCACCTCGATCGACTCCAGGATCCACCCCTCCACCTCGACCTCGTCGCCGGGATGCTTGGGGATTCGGCCCAGCCGCTCGACGAACAACCCGGCCACGGTCGTGTAATCGCCTTCCGGCAGGTAGACATCGATGTCTTCCAGGTCATGGATCGGGAAGTTGCCGTTCAACATGATCGAACCGTCCGGGAGCCTCTCCACCGCCTTGACGTCACGATCCGCCTCGTCGTAGATCTCCCCGACCAGTTCCTCGACGAGGTCTTCGACGGTCACGATCCCCTCGACCCCGCCATGCTCGTCTACCACCAACGCCAGTTGCTCACGTTCGCTCTGCATTCGCCGCAAGGCGTCGATGACCAGGAGCGACTCAGGCAGGAACACCGCCGGTCGAGCCACTTCCTCCAACGCGCGGTCGGGATGGGCGACCAGGTCGCGCAGCGAGACCACACCCACGACCTCGTCGAGGTCGCCCCGGATCACCGGGGCCCGTGAATAGCCATGTTCCACGAGGCGGACCGCCGCCCCCTTGCCCGCGTCGTCGGCAGCAAGGGAGAACACCCGGCTCCGGGGCACAAGCACCTGCCGGATGAGCCGATCCCCGATCTCGAAGGCGCCGGAGATGATCCTCCGCTGTTCCCGGCTGAAGGTGGTCTGGCTCGCCACCAGGTCGGCCAATTCCTGTTCCGTCACCTCGACGCGGTGACGTCCCGGATCACCGCCCAAGATACGCACGATCAGATCGGTGCTCACTCCGAGCAGCCAGACCACCGGACGCGCCACCCGTGCGAGCCAGGACAACGGTCTGGCGGCCAGGATCCCCCAACGCTCTGGGCTCTGCATCGCCATGCGCTTGGGGACCAGCTCCCCGAGGACCAGGGTCAGGAAGGTGAGCACCAAGGTCACCAAGACGATCGCGACCGCCCGGGCGCTCCCTCCCAGGAATCCCAGAGGTTCCACCAACGGCTCGGCCAAAGAGACCGCGGCGACCGCCGAGGCGAGGAATCCGGCCAGCGTTATCCCCACCTGGATCGTTGCCAGGAACCGGTTGGGGTCACGGGCCAGCCGCGCCAACTTGCGTCCGGTGTCGCTTCGGGCAGCGAGACGCGACAACTGGCCGTCCCGCAGCGAGATGAGGGCTATCTCACTGCCTGCGAACAGGCCATTGAGCAACACCAGGGCTGCGATCAGCCCCAGTTGGGGAAAGACTTCTTGCATGACAGCATCCTTGGGCAGATGTCCTGGTTGTAGCAGGCCGGTCCCGTCCCGAATGCCCACCCTTGGGAGCCGACGCCTAGGTCGGGCTCCTGGTCAGTCCCAGCTCTTCGGAGCGACGCAGCCAGCGTGCGATGTCGCGCGGGGTGATGATCCCCAGAACCCGCCCGTCGTCGACGACCAGGACCCGATCGGACTCCTGCTCACGAAGACTCTTCATCACCTCGTCCATCGGGGTGTCGGCGGCCACCACACAGGTCTCCTCCAATGGTGTCGTCAGTGACCAGACCTGGCGGATACCCCATTGATCCCGTGGGAGTTGTCTGATCGCTCGCAGTGTGATCAGCCCGGGACGCTCCCCATCCACCGGGAAGGCGGAGTGGTCGTAACGCAGGAAGAAGTCGTCGACCGCCTGAGCGATGGATATCCCGGCCGGGATGGTGACCAACTCCGGTGACATCATGTCCCGTGCCCGGACCTGGTTCAGGAGCTTGCGAACCACCACCTCCTGGTCCGCCTGGGCAGCAGCCTGGTAGAGAAACCACCCGATGGCTGCCATCCACAACCCGGTCAGATCGCCGGTGAACACGGTGAGCAGACCGAAGCCGGCGAGCAACCCGCCGACGATCTTCCCGCCGGTGGCCGCCCCCCTCGTGGCACGCGCCGGGTTGCCGCTGGCCCGCCACAGAATCGACCGCAACACCCGCCCCCCGTCGAGTGGATAACCGGGAAGCAGGTTGAATCCCCCGAGCGCCAGGTTGACCCAGCCCAGATACCCACAGGCGTAGGCGACTGGTTCCGAAAGGGCGCCTCCGGTGAGGTTGACCAGGGCCCACAAGACACCGGCGATGGCAAAGCTGGTCAGCGGCCCGACCACCGCCACCAGGAACTCATCGCGAGGTTGACGCGCCTCCATGCGCGTCTTGGTCACTCCGCCGAAGAGAAACAGTGTTATCCCCTCGACCGCGATCCCGAGACGGCGAGCCATCACCGAGTGGCTCAGCTCGTGGACCAGGACAGATGCGAAGAAGACCGCTGCCGTGCCCGCGGCGAGAACAACCCGGGCTCCCGGCGAGAGCTGGGGGAACCGAACGGTGAATTGGGCGAAGAAGGACCAACCGACCAGGAATGCCAATACCAACCAGGAAGCATCGACCCTGATCTCGATACCCAGGACACGTCCGATGCGAAAGTCGTTTCCCACCAGGCCTTCCTCTGTCGTGCCGGGGCCCGGCCCGCACCAATCAGGCTACAGCTGTCCCATGGGAAGGGCGGAGGCGGGCCTGCTGGCGCGCCATGGAGATGACTTCCTGCCCTACCCGGCTCAGCCGACTCGAACTACTCATGGGGTGTGATCGAACGTGACTCCAAGGAGATGCCATATGACCGGGCGGGCAACGACCGATCTGATCGCAGATGAGCAGCCGGAACTCGTTCCGCTGTGCCCGCACTGCAACGAGGTCTTGAACATGATCCACACCAGGAGGCTGGACGTGGTGGGCAGTCGGACGTCCAGGTTCGGGGCGCGTTACGTCTATGCCTGTCCCGGCTGCAACAAACTGCTCGGGATCACTCATCGCAAAGGCTTCTGGATGGGTTGACCTCGAACCTCAGGTAACGACTGCGACCTCGACCAATGGCGGGCGATCAGCCTCCACTCGGAGTCGCTCGGCCTCGGCGACGACACCGGCAGTATGGAGCACGGTGTCGGGATTCAGGCTTATCGAGTCGATCCCGAAGTCGACCAATCGACGCGCCACATCGGGGAAGTCGGAGGGAGCCTGACCACAGATCCCGACGTGCCGGTGGTGGCGATGAGCTCCCACCACGGCTTGCCGGATCATCTCGAGGACGCCGTCGTCGCGCTCGTCGAAGTCGAAGGCCACCAGCTCGGAGTCGCGATCCACGCCCAGTACCAGCTGGGTGAGATCGTTGGAACCGATGGAGAACCCGTCGAAGATCTCGGCGAAGGCGTCGACCTGGACCACGTTGTTGGGGATCTCGCACATGACATACACCTCGAGGCCGTTCTCCCCGCGCCGCAGCCCGCTCTCTGCCATGACCTCGAGCACACGCCGGCCCTCTTCCACGCGGCGGCAGAACGGGATCATCAGCTTGATGTTGGTGAGGCCCATCTCGTCCCGGGCACGTCTCATCGCGGCGCACTCGAGTGCGAACCCTTCCGCATAGGCGGGGTGGGCATATCTGGATGCGCCGCGGAAGCCGATCATCGGGTTGGCCTCGATCGGCTCGAAGCCCCGGCCACCGACGAGGCTGGCGTACTCGTTGGTCTTGAAGTCGGACATCCTGACGATGACCGGTCTCGGATAGAAGGCGGCTGCAATCATCCCCACCCCCTCCGAGAGCCTCTCGACGAAGTACGCGGCGCCGTCGGAGTAGTCACCGATCATCTCGAGTATCGCGGCCCGCTCACCGGGGTCCTCGACCCGCTCGGGGTGGAGAAGCGCCATGGGATGGGCCTGGATCGACTCCGAGATGATGAACTCCATGCGGGCCAGCCCGACTCCACTCACCGGGAGGAAGGAGGTTTGGAATGCCAGGTCGGGGTTGCCGAGGTTGACCATCAACTCGGTGCTCGTCTCCGGGACCCCGGCCAGGTCGACCTCGTCGATCTCGACCGGCACCTCGCCGTCATAGATGTAGCCCACTTCACCCTCGGCGCAGGAGACCGTGACACTCGGCACGACACCGAGCCGCTCGGTGCCGGTCTCGGTACCGACAACGGCCGGAATGCCGAGCTCACGGGCGACGATGGCGGCGTGACAGGTCCTTCCGCCCCGGTTGGTAACGATCGCCGACGCTGTCTACATCACCGGCTCCCAGTCGGGTGTGGTGATGTCGGCCACGAGCACTTCGCCGGGTCGGAACAGGCCCAGCTCCTCGGTCGACTCGACCACGCGCACTGGTCCCCCGGCCACCGCGGTGCCGACGGCGCGTCCCTGGACCAGAGCCGGGCCGGTCGGGTGCACCCGGTAGGTGCGCATCACCGCGCCCAGCTTCTGCGAGGCAACCGTCTCGGGTCGGGCCTGGACCAGGTACAACTCGCCGTCGAGGCCGTCTTTGGCCCATTCGATGTCCATGGGCATGGGATGGCTGGCGTTCTTGCTGTAGTGACGCTCCACCGCGATGCCGTATCCGGCAAGGGTGAGGACTTCGGTGTCGGTGAGACAGAACCGGGCTCGGTCGGCTTCGGGGGTAGGGATGTTGGCCGTGGTCTGTCCGCCGCGCCCCTGCGCGTAGACCATGCGCATCTGCTTGCGACCGAGCTTTCGCTTGAGCACGGCGCGATGCCCGAGCTCGTAGGTGGGCTTGTGCACGTAGAACTCGTCCGGGTCGACCGCTCCCTGAACCACGTTCTCTCCAAGACCGTAGGCGCCGGTGATGAAGATCACGTCCCTGAATCCCGTCTCGGTGTCCAGGGTGAACAGCACTCCGCTCCCGGCGAGATCGGAGCGCACCATCTTCATCACCCCGACCGAGAGGCCGATGCTGAGGTGGTCGAACCCCTGGTCGATGCGGTAGGAGATGGCGCGATCGGTGAACAACGAGGCAAAGCAGCGTCGACACGCCTCGACCACCCGCTCTGCGCCGTGCACGTTGAGAAAGGTCTCGTGCTGTCCGGCAAAGCTGGCGGTGGGCAGGTCTTCCGCCGTGGCCGACGACCTGACGGCCACACTCAACTCGGGGCCGTACTCTTCGACCAGCTGTTGGTATGCGGTGACGATCTGCTCCCGCAGACCGTCCGAGAGAGGCGACTCGTAGACCAGCTCACGGGCTCGTCGCGAGCGACGGGCCAGGTCTTCGACGTCGCTCTTGTCGACGCCACGAAGCACCTCTTCCAGACGCGGCCAGGTTCCGGCCCGGGTCAAGGTGTCCCGATAGGCGGCCGCGGTGACCGCAAAGCCGTTGGGGACCTTCACCCCGAGCGGGGTCAGCTCGCGGAACAGCTCTCCGAGGGAGGCGTTCTTGCCTCCGACCAGGGCGACATCTTCGACTCCGAGATCACCAAACCACCTCACATAGGCCGAGTCCGGCTCCATCCGATGCCTTTCTGCTGCTGTCTTCGAGCATCGCCCCGGCGGTGCGCACCGTGAAGGGCACAAAGTCACAAAACGCCGGCCGCCTCGCGTCGACCGAACGTCCCCAAGTCGGGACACTCGTCGGGTACTTCGCCCCTAGCCAACAAGCGCCGACCGCCGCAACTTGAAGGGGCAATGGAAACGCCATATCCACCCATCGAGAAGACGGGGGGGTTTGGTCTTCGTCCCAACCTGCCCGACTACGAAAGCGAGCGCGCCCGATTCAGCTGGGAGGCGGCAGAGTCACAACTCTCCGGCCTGCCCGGTGGGAAGTGGAACATCGCCCACGAGGCAATCGACCGGCAC
>DASUSU010000173.1:0-5414 GCA_036374915.1 Acidimicrobiia bacterium
ATTGACCATGTTGCTTGTCGTCGTCGGCCTGGAGGCGGTCGACACGACATGGGGCGAGCTTCTGCTCGTCGCAGGGGTAGTGGCCATACCGGCAGCCGTGGCCATCGCCGTGCTCCGCTATCGCCTCTACGAGATCGACCGGCTGCTGTCGAGGACCGTCGGCTATGTGGTGGTCCTCGGCGTGCTCACCGCGGTGTATGTCGTCGGCGCGGTCTGGTTGCCCTCCCGGTTGCTCGGCGAGCAGAGCCCGTTGTTCGTCGCCGCTTCGACTCTCATCGTCGCCGGGCTGTTCGGCCCGCTGCGTCGTCGGGTCCTGGTCTGGGTTGATCGCCGCTTCTACCGGGCCCGCTACGACGCCGATCGGGTGGCGGAGGCGTTCTCGTCGCGACTGCGCGACCAGATCGACCTCACCGACCTCACCGCGGACTGGGTCGGGGTGGTTACGACCACTCTGCGCCCGACGACCATCGGTGTCTGGGTCAGCGGCAGCTCCACCGAGTAAGCACCCACTGGTCGAATCCCCTCGACCTGCCTATTGTCCCCGGGCCCAAAACGGAGGTCAGATGTCAGGGTTTGTCTTGGGTCCTGGTGATGGTGAGTCGGTGTGGTCGCTGGGGGGCCGGTTCACGATCAAGCTGTCCGGCGAGCAGAGCGACCAGCGCTTCTCGGTGACCGAGTCGGTCGCCTTTCAAACCACCGAGCCACCGCTGCACATCCATCACCGTGAGGATGAGGCGTGGTACGTGTTGGACGGTCATCTCACCTTCTATGTCGGCGAGGAGGTGCTCGAGGCGGGAGCCGGCTCGTTCGCCTACGCGCCCAAGGGCGTGCCCCACACCTTCACCGTCGACGTCGAGCCGAGCCGGGTGCTGGTGTTTGCCTCCCCGGCCGGCTTCGAGCGCTTCGCCCTCGACCTGGGTCACCCGGCCAGCGGCGACGACCCTCCCCCGGGGATGACCATGCCCGGACCCGAGGTTCTCGGACCGGTCGCCGAGCGTTACGGCATCGACGTGGTCGGACCGCCGATTAGAGCCGGCGCCTGACGGGTCACCCGTCGGACCAGCTCGAAGGGGTTGAACGAGCCTGATCCGGGAGCCCTGAGCCGACGATCAGGGGTTCCCCCGATGGTGGCAGTTCCGGTCGGGACGAAGACTTGGGTGCATGAGCACCTACCGACAAGCCCTCGACCTGGCCGGGAAGACCCCGGCCAACCGCAACCGCTATGTCGACTTTCTCCGGGCCGCCTCGATCATCGTGGTGGTGCTCGGTCACTGGCTGATGGCCGCGCCTCACGTAGGGCCGGGAGGGCTCGAGTACAACGTCCTGCTCTCGGAGGCGAGTTGGACCCACTACCTGACCTGGATCCTCCAGGTGATGCCGATCTTCTTCCTGGTCGGCGGTTATGCCAACGCGGTGAGCTGGCGCTCCTCCCAGCGCAAGGGCGAGACCTACGGGATCTGGCTGAGGGCACGGCTGCGACGTCTCCTCCTCCCGGTGCTGCCCCTGCTGGCGGTGTGGACCGCTGGCGCCTACATCCTGTTGCAGACCGGCTATGACCGCTCCTTGCTCCAGTTCGCCTCGCAGGGGGCGTTGGTCCCGGTCTGGTTCCTCGCCACCTATGTTGCAGTCGTCTCCCTGACTCCGATCACCCTCCGGCTCTGGGACCGATTCGGATGGAACGCTCTGCTGGTCACCGGCTCCCTCGCCGGGCTCATCGACTTCCTCTCGTTGGGTGGTGCCGGGCTGACCTCGGCCGGTTTCCTCAACTATCTGTTGGTGTGGGGCACGGTGCACAGCCTCGGCTACGCCTGGGCCGACTCGCGGATCGGTGGTGTCACCCGCAGGCTGATGGCATCCGCCGCCGGGTTGGCGGCCACTGCTGCCCTGGTGTTCTGGGGTCCCTATCCGGTGGCGATGGTCGGGCTCAACACCACCGGGGTGAACAACAGCCAGCCGCCCAAGGTGACCCTGCTCACCCTCGCCGTCTTCCAGGCCGGTCTGATCCTGGCCCTGGAGGGCCCGGCCCGACGCTGGCTGGCCCGGGAACGGCCCTGGGCGGGCGTGGTCATGGTCAACGGCCGGATCATGACCCTGTACCTGTGGCACATGACCGCAATGGTGGTGGTGATCGGTGGCTCGCTGCTGCTCGACGGAGTCGGGTTGGGAGTGGCCATCGACACCCGGGAGTGGTGGCTGACCCGTCCGCTGTGGATCGCCACGCTGGCGGCGGCGACCATCCCGTTCCTCGTCGTGTTCGGTCGTTTCGAGCGGCCCAGGGCCGATCACCGGCCCGCCCCGCCGGTGTGGCGCCCGGTGGCGGCGGTGATAGCTGCCTGTGCCGGTCTCGGTCTCCTCGCCGCCCTCGGTGTCTCCGACGAGCAGGGGCTCAACGGTGTGGCGTTGGCCCTTCCCTTCGCCGCCGCGATCGCCGGCGGGATCGGCGGTGCCCGCCGTTGGGAGCGGAACCGCCGGGACCGAGGCGAACTGCAGGCGACGATCCAGGGCTAGACGGATCTCGCCGAACCGTCTGCTATCGGGCTACCAACTCGCGCTCTCGACGTTCGCTCGACGAGGCAGCGGTGATGACCCGACGCTCGGCCAGCAGCAGCATCACCATGAACGGGAGCATGCTGACGGCCCATATCAGCTGGAACCCCCCGAACAGCCACAGGGCGAGGTAGAACCCGATCACCCCGGCATAGCCGAGTTGGGTTCTGCGACCTCCACTGAGGATCAGCACCCCGACCGTCGCCTCGAACAACACCAACAGCCCGATGAACAGGGCCTGGTTGGGGCCGACCACGGCGCGCCAGGTGTCGGTCACCCAGGCGAAATGAGCCGTATCGGCGAAGTCCGCGTAGTCCACGTCGGTGACCAGGCTGATCAAGTTGTAAAGCGCGCCTCCGAAGAGGAAGAGCCCGCCCACCGCGGCCCTCCCGACATACAGCCACCGCCGACTCCGGTTAGCAAACACCGCGCCGACGATGGTCGCCGCCCCGCACACCAGCCAGAACAACTGCCACGGTCCAAATTCCACAACGCCTCCTTCTGTCACCTCCGATCCTGCGAGCCATCCCGGCTCCGGGGCCAGAGCCGAACGTCACAGACCGACGGGACCGGCGACGCTGGGTCAGGGCTAGCCGGTTTCGAGCACGGAGAGGATGTTTCCGGCGGGGTCGGTGAACCAGGCGATGGCCGGGCCCTGGTCCCCTCGGGCGATGCCCTTCTCGTCCTGTTCAAATCCCTCGTAACGCTCGAATGTGACCCCACGCTCGCTGAGCTGGTCGACGGCCTGATCCACGTCGCCGACCGGGAAGTTGAGGATGGTGAAGTTGGCGGGCACGTGGTCCTCTTTGGGGTAGATGATGATGTCGCCTCCCTGGTCGATGTGGAGGGTCAGCATCCCGTACTCCTCGGTGACGTTCAGACCGAGGGTCTCTCCGTAGAACTGCTTGGCTGCGGCGATGTCGTCGACCGCGAACCCGCTGAATGCCTTGGTCTTGTCGAACATGGTCTCTCCTGTCGGTTGGTTTCGCCTCGTGTGTACAGACCCGGCGTGGCCCGCGAACTCATCGGATCGGGCAACCGGGGGACGGCTATCGTCGTGATCGACCCATGGTGACCGAACGAATCAAGCAGATCACGGCGGCCAACGACACGTTGCTGTCGTTCCTCCCCGTCTGGGAGGCCCACCGTCACCAACCCGGGGTCGCCGATCTTGCCTTCGGCAACCCCCAGGAGATGGCGGTGGACGGATTCGCCTCCACCCTTGCCTCGGCGACGACGCCGCTGGGCAAGGACCACTACGCCTACAAGTTCTCCGAAACCGAGTCGCAACGCACCGTGGCCGCCCATCTCACCGAATGGCGGGGCCAGCGGTTCGACCCCGGTGACATCGCGATGACCCCGGGAGCCTTCGGTGCGATCGCCGCCGCTCTCGGCGCGCTGGTCGACGTCGGAGACGAGGTCGTCTACTTCGACCCATCCTGGTTCTTCTACCGGTCGATGATCCTCTCGGCGGGTGCGACCCCGATCGCGGTGCCGGTCCGGGGCGACGACTTCGACCTCGACCTGGATCGTCTTGGCGGGGCGATCACTGAGAAGACACGGATGGTGCTGGTCAACACCCCGCACAACCCGACCGGCCGTATCTACCCGCCGTCCACCCTGGAAGGGCTGGCCCGGATCCTGACCGAGGCGTCGGATCGGTTCGGTTCGCCGATATTCCTGCTCTCCGACGAGCCCTACTCCAAGCTGGTGTTCAGCGACGCCTCCTTCACCAGCCCGTCCCGGTATTACCCGCACACCCTGATCTCCTACAGCTACGGCAAGATCCTGCTCACCCCGGGTCAGCGTCTCGGCTGGCTGGCATGGACACCGGAGATGGCCGACCGGGAGTCGCTGCGCTCGGCGGTGTTCATGGCCCAGATCGCCGGTGGGTGGTTGTTCCCCAGCGCCATCATGCAGTACTCGATCGCCGAGTTGGACCGGCTCTCCATCGACCTGGTCGAGTTGGAGCGGAAACGTGACCTCCTCGTCGACGAGCTGGGAGGCGCCGGCTACGAACTGCAGCCGCCGCAGGGGACTTTCTATCTCTGGGCCCGCTCCCCCGACCCGGACGACGTCGGTTTCGTCGAGAAGCTGGCCGAACAGGGTGTCCTGGTCCTGCCGGGGACCACTTGTGGCTCCCCGGGGCACTTCCGCATCTCCCTCACCGGCACCGGCGACATGATCGAACGCAGTCTCCCCGTCTTCGCCGGCGCCGCGGGCAAGACGAGCTGAGCGGGCATCGTCCCGCCGGGTTGGGAGAACCGCGTGGCGGGCAAGATGTGATCTGACCGAAGGAGTGGCCGTGGTGGAGACAATGCTGTACTGGGAGACATACCTGAACGACCACCGCGCCGGTGCCGCGGCGGGAACGGCTCTGGCCAGGCGGATCTGGCGGAGCAACCGCCGCACCCAGTGGGGGTCACAGCTCGAGCAGGTCGCCGATGCGATCGAGGAGGACCTCGCCGTCCTCGACCGGGTCCGGGCCGCCGCCGGCGTCTCCGGGGGGGAGCTGAAGAAGACGGCGGCTCTGCTCGCAGAGAGAGCCGGCCGTTTCAAGCTGAACGGTCATCTCCTCACCTACTCGCCGCTGAGCCGGGTCCTCGAGTTGGAGGCGATGATCTCGGGCATCCAGGGCAAGCAGCGACTCTGGGCGGCGTTGCGCATCGCGGCCCCGTCACGTCCGGAATGGTCCGAGTTCGACTTCGCCGCGCTGGAGCAGCGGGCAGCCGAGCAGGCCGAGACGCTGGGGCAGATCCACGCCTGGGCGGTGACCGAGGTGATGGGCGCCGGAACCTGAGCTGATCTTGTCGTTGGGTCGCGGGACCGCTGTCTGCCGGATTGGATTCGGTCGCCAGTAAGTACCA
>DASUSU010000174.1:0-2226 GCA_036374915.1 Acidimicrobiia bacterium
GGGTAGTGGCGGTCGTCGACGCCGGGGCCGGGAGTGAGGTGGCCGGCTCCTGGTCGGGCTCGGCGGTGCAGGCGACGAGGAGCAGACCGATCACTGCGAGAGCGCGCCGCATCGTGGACAGGGTACGTCTAGCTTCCGGCAAAGTGGCCGGCGAGCACAAGAACCACCCCCGGGCGATTCGAGCCTGGATCACCTACGACTGGGCCAACTCCGCATACGCCACGACCATCCTCGCCGCCGTGCTCCCCGCCTACTTCGCCGCCGAGGTGGTGGGCGACGCCGGAGTCGACCTGTTCGGCCGAAACTGGAACGGTCAGGATCTGTGGGCCGTGATCGTCGGGGTGGGACCGCTGCTGATGTTCCTCGCCACCCCGGTCCTCGGCGCCATCGCCGACTTCTCCGCCTCGAAGAGGAGATTCCTGGTGGTCTTCGCCACCTGGGGCGCCTTGTTCACCTCGCTTCTCTTCTTCGTCACCTCGGGCGACGTGCTGATGACCCTCGGGATCTTCCTGCTCGCCCATCTCGGGTTCGTCGGCGCCAACGTCTTCTACGACGCCTACCTGCCCGAGCTGACCACGGATGAGACCATCGACATGGTCAGCTCGAGAGGGTTCGCGTGGGGCTACGTCGGCGGCGGGCTCCACCTGCTCCTCTCCCTGGCCCTGATCCAGCTCAGCGACGGCGTGATCCCGATCGACACCGCGCTCGCCACCAGGATCACGATCGGCTCGGTTGGCGTCTGGTGGCTCCTCTTCGCCATGATCTCCTTCCGCGACCTGCCCCGCATCGGTATCTCGCAACGACTCGCCGACGGCACCGTCCCCACCTGGGCCGGCTACACCCGGATCGGGTTCGGACGGACGTTGGCCACCCTGCGCAAGCTCACCCGCAACCGCCCCCTGTTGACGTTCATCATCGCCTTCGTCTTGTTCAACGACGGGGTGCAGACGACCATCGCCATGGCCGCGGTCTACGCCACCGAGACACTCGACCTCGACCTGGTCGTGGTGATCGGCGGCGTGCTCGTCGTCCAGTTCATCGCATTCTTCGGGGCGATGGGCTTCGGGCGCCTGGCCACCCGGGTCGGGACCAAGCGCGCCCTGCTCTCCAGCATCGCGGTCTGGGCGGTCGTGATCGCCGCCGCCTACTTCCTCCCCGCCGGCGAGGCGGCCCCGTTCCTCGCCCTGGCCGTCGTGATCGGCTTCGTGCTCGGCGGGACCCAGGCCTTGTCGCGGAGCCTGTACGGATCGATGATCCCCGAGGAGCAGTCGGCCGAGTTCTACGGTTTCTATTCGGTCTTCTCCAAGTTCAGCGCGATCTGGGGACCATGGCTCTTCGCCTTCGTCCGCCAGGTGAGCGGGTCGGCCCGCCTCGCCATCCTCTCCATCGCGCTCTTCTTCGTGGCCGGCGGTCTGCTCTTCCGCAACGTCGACATCGAGGAGGGGCGGCGAAACCGCCAGACCCTCGTTTCCCGGGTGGCGATCCCGTAACATGAGACCGTCATGAGCGACGACCGCAACGACACGTTCGACTCCGGGATCGAGGACGCTCCCGAGGCCGTCGAGGCCCGACCCGAGATCGGCCGACCCACCGGCACCGGGATCGCCTGGGGGGCGATCCTGCTTCTGCTCGGGATCGCCCTGGTGGTGATCTTCTCGGTGCAGAACACCGATTCGGTCCCGGTCAGGTTCCTGTGGTGGGAGGGCACCTTCTCGCTGGCCATCGTGGTCCTGGTCACGGTGGGGGTGATCATCGTCCTCTCCGAGTTGATCGGCCTCAGCTACCGCCGGACCCGCCGACGGCGAATCGCGGAGCGACACGAGCTGAAGAGATACCGGAGCTCCTGAAGGCCGGTATCGCGCCGGGTGGTTTGCTTGCCGGCCGACTTGGGGGACAATGAGACCCGCACCGACGAGAGGTGCCCCGAAGGAGTTGAACGATGATCCTTGGATATCTGGACCCCGGCACCGGCAGCCTGATCCTGCAGGCGGTGGTCGGAGGCCTCGCCGGAATCGGCGTCGCCTACAAGGCGTGGCGGAGCAAGCTGGGGCGCGGCGGCAAGTCCGAGCCCGATCGTGGCCAGGGCGAAGACGAGTCGATCGACGAGACCTCCCTGCCGGCAGAGCCCTGAACAAAGATGAGCTCACCCGATCCCGGGTCGTTTCGGGACCCGGCCTCACGTGTCGTCCTCGACGAGGACAAGGCGACCCGTCTCCTCGATGAGCG
>DASUSU010000175.1:0-3156 GCA_036374915.1 Acidimicrobiia bacterium
TCGGCGCGGGTGTGCTCGGCGAGGTCGACGGACCGCGGCTGGCCGGCCGGCGCCGGGCCGCCCCGGTGCTCGGCCCGCGTTTCATCGCGGTGCGGGGAAGCCTCCTCGCCGAGGTCGGCGGTGTCCCCGAGGGACGACACCCACTGCCCGGTCTGCTCGCCCGTCTCGAGGACGCAGGACATCGGATCGGCCTCATCCCGGTGCCCGCCGGCGACGCTCCGACGGTGCGATCAGACCCGATCGTCCGCACCCCGGTGGTGATCCTGGCCGCAGTGCCGCTCCATGATGTGGGCGGCGGTTCGCGGAGCACCCAGCTGGCCCTCGAGCTGATCCGCCAGGGGTATCACGTCACCCTGGTGTCCCTGTACGAGGCACAGGAGTCGATAGATCTCGGTCTGCGCTACATCCATCCCAATCTGGAGCAGGCCCGGGTCGGCAGATTCGACCCGGCGGTGCTGGTGAACCGGGCGGGCACCCCGGGTCTGGCGCTGGTCGAGGCTCCGGCCGCACCCCTGGCGGCCCAGGCGAAGAGGCTGCACGAGGCGGGCTGGACAGTGGTCTACGACGTGATCGACGACTGGTCGGACCCCGCCCTCGGCGGTGACTGGTATCGCCCCGAGATCGAGCGGGACCTGGTGGCCTCGGCCGACCGGGTCGCCGCCTCCGCCCCCGACCTGGTGGACCGGGTGGCGGCGATGGGCCGGGAGGCGGTACTGGTCCCCAATGCGGTCAACGCAGCCGTGTTCGGCGCCGATCTTCCTCCCTGGCCGTCCGATCTTCCGGAGGCGGAGACGATCATCGGCTATCACGGCTCGCTCTACGGAGAATGGTTCGACTGGGATTCGCTGCGCAGGGTGGCCGATGCCAACCCCCGGGCGGCGGTGGTGCTGATAGGCGACGACAAGACGCCCCGCCCGGTGCTGCCTCCCAACGTCCGCCTCCTCGGGCTCAAGCCACAGACCGATCTTCCCGCCTACGTGCAGCGATTCGACGTGGGGTTGGTTCCGTTCCGGGTCTCCCCGACCACTCATGCGGTGAGCCCGTTGAAGGCGTACGAGTATCTCGCCTCCGGTGTGCCCATCGCCGCCCCTCCCCTCCGGGCCCTGGAGGACCTGGACGGGGTGCACACCGATTCCGACCTGGCTGCGGCAGTGGGGAGAGCCCTTGCCGGCGAGCGGCCCGACCGGGCCCGGGCACTCAAGGAGCACTCGTGGGAGGATCGGGTGGTGAAGCTGACCGGGGCCGATGCCATCCTGGTCGAGTACACCCCGGTCAACGTGGTGGCCCGGCCTGCGGTCCATTGGGAGAAGTCGGAGCGGCTGGTGACCAGTCCGGGCAGAGTGACGTCGTAGTCTGCCGCCGGTCATGAGCATCGACGAGGAGGTCCGGATCTACGAGCCGGTGGTGCACGGCGACGAGCGGGGCCACTTCTACGAGTCCTACAACCAGGAGGCTTTCGACGCGTGGTTGGGCGGGACGGTCAGGTTTGTCCAGGACAACCATTCGATGTCGAGAATGGGGGTGTTGCGTGGTTTGCACTATCAGCTACCCCCTGCCGCGCAGGCCAAGCTGGTCCGGGTCACTCGGGGAGCCGTGTTCGACGTGGCAGTGGACATCCGCCGTTCCAGCCCGAGCTTCGGGGAATGGCGCGGGTTCGAGCTGAGCGAGTCGAATCGGCTCCAGATGTGGATACCCGAAGGGTTCGCCCACGGGTTCCTCGCCCTAACCGAGACCGCCGAGGTCCAGTACAAGACCTCCCGGCCCTACTCCCCCGGGCTGGACCGGGCCATCGCCTGGAACGACCCGGCGATCGGGATCGACTGGCCGTTGGGAGACGCCGATCCGATCATGGGGGCCCGTGATGCCACAGCCCCTACCCTCGCCGCGGCTGAGACGTTCGAGTAAAGGAGTTGCAGTGGGGCGCAAATACCTGGTGACGGGTGGGGCCGGGTTCATCGGCTCCAACTTCATCAGGCACCTCTTCGCCAACGAGCCCGACGCCAATATCACCAACTTCGATGCTCTGACATATGCCGGGGTCCCGG
Source organism: Acidimicrobiia bacterium (assembly GCA_036374915.1). Lineage (GTDB taxonomy): Bacteria > Actinomycetota > Acidimicrobiia > Spongiisociales > ZC4RG35 > JARDZU01. The sequence goes on from DASUSU010000175.1 coordinate 2,046, forward strand.
CCACAGTGGCCGAGCTCGACGAGAACCCCAATCATCAGTTCGTCGAAGGCGACATCCGAGACCCTGAGGTAGTCGGAAAAGTGATGCCCGGCCACGATGTGGTGGTGCACCTGGCCGCCGAGAGCCACGTCGACCGCTCAATCGTCGGGCCGGCACCTTTCCTCGAAACCAACTTCGTCGGCACCGGTGTCCTTCTCGACGCCGCTCTCCGGAACGAAGTCCCACGATTCGTCCATGTCTCCACCGACGAGGTCTATGGCTCCCTGCCCACCGGGTCGGCCGCCGAGGACCATCCGCTCGACCCGTCGTCGCCTTACTCCTCCTCCAAGGCAGGTTCCGATCTTCTGGCCCGCTCCTATCACATCACCTTCGGCTACGACGTGGTCATCACTCGCTGCACCAACAACTACGGCCCCTATCAGTTCCCGGACAAGGTGATCCCACTCTTCGTCACCAATTTGATGGATGGGAAGAAGGTGCCGCTGTATGGGGAAGGAGCGAACCAGCGAGACTGGCTCTATGTCGACGACCATTGCGCCGCTCTCCATCTTCTCGTCGACAAGGCCGTCCCCGGAGAGGTGTACAACATCGGCTCCGGCACCCAGTTGTCCAACCTCGCTCTGACCCGGTCCATCCTGGAGCATCTGGGGATGGACGAGTCGTGGATCGAGCCCGTCCCCGACCGCCCCGGGCATGACCTGCGCTATGCCCTGGACTCTTCCAAGCTCGAGGCTCTGGGATGGGCTCCGAACCATGACTTCACGTCCGGTCTTGCCGGCACCATCGACTGGTACCGGGAGCGACGCGACTGGTGGGAGCCGTTGAAACGGGAGCCGCTGTGAAGGGCATCGTTCTCGCCGGTGGCGCTGGGAGCAGACTCGACCCGATCACCCGGGTCGCCTCCAAGCAGCTGCAGCCGGTATATGACAAGCCGATGGTGTACTACCCGCTGGCGACACTGCTCGAGTCGGGGATCAGGGAGATCCTTCTCATCTCCACCCCCGAGGACACACCCAGGTTCGAGTCGCTCCTCGGCGATGGCGGACAGTGGGGCGTCTCCATCTCCTATGCGGTTCAGGAGACCCCGGGCGGTATTGCCCAGGCCTTCCTC
>DASUSU010000176.1:0-9205 GCA_036374915.1 Acidimicrobiia bacterium
GAAGCTTGGAGCTGACGATGACGGTCTAGCCCCATCAGCGACATGAGCCCGGTCCGTGCCTCGAGCCATGTCCATCCCCGAGCCATGATCCTCGGTTGTGCCCTTGACCGATCACGCCTCCCTGGTCATCCGGTGGATATCTCAGAGTCAATGAGCCGGCGTACCGATGAGCGATCCCAAGGAGTGGTCTCGGTCAGCAGCTCATGGGGGAGTTCAAGCTCTCTGATCCATGCGTCGACCATACGTATATGAAGTTCGGGCGCCTTGCCCAGCCAGCCGTGGCCGTGGCCCGCCACGTACCGCGCCTCTGCGTTCGGCATCAGGTCAGCCAGTGCGGCGTTAGAGGCCCGCACCGGCGGCTTGGTCTCATTCTCTCCCGCCACCAGCAGCGTGGGACAGGCGGCACTGATCTCGGCCAGTGATATTCGAGTGTCGTTGGCGTCGGCGAAGCCCTTACGGAACGCTCGACGCGAGGCCGCCCGCATCTCAGCCCGGGTCTCTTCGTCGAACCCGAAGGCGCTGCCCACGACAGCAAGCACGGCCCTGGTGTGAAGGAACGGGGAGACCGCTGCCACCCCCGTCTTGATCAGCGGCGTCCCCCACCAGGGGAGGACCCCGCAACCATCTATCACGATCCGGTTCACGAGGTGGGGATGACGCGCCAGCAGGGTGTGAGCGATCGACCCCCCCAGGGATAGGCCAACCACGTGCGCTCGACCTTCCGGAACCCGGGTCCGGATCAACTCGGCGACCCGGTCCGTGACGTCGATGCGGGATGTCCAGGGCTGTTTGTTACTCAACCCGAATCCCGGCAGATCCGGTGCCAGGCAGTGGAATCCTCCCAGCTTTGCCATGTGCTCTCCCCACATGGCTCCGCTGTTGCCCACCCCATGCAAGAACACCAACGCAGGGGAACCAGGAGAGCCCGATTGCCGTACCTGCATGCCGATCGGATCGGATTCCAGACTGCCCGGTGGTCGCGTCGCTTCCATGACGCCTCCTGTCGGCTCAGGCGCCGACCATTGCTTCTGTCGGCCAGTCCAGCCACAGCAGGGCCACGATCAGGGCGGCATTGATCACCTGGATGGGGATGAACCAAGGGTGGAAGAAAAGGACCATGAGCAGGAACGAGACAGAAAGACCCGCCACTGCAATCAGACGCCACCACGACCCTCCCACCCACAGGCCGATACCGCCCGCAACCAGAAGCACAGCCGCGACGATCGCCAGCGTGACAGCCAGACCTCGCTGGACACCCGCCAGCCAAGAGCTGTTGACGTTGAACGCAGCATCCGGATCAATCGGGCTAAGCCACATCGCCAGATGGACACCGCCGTGAGCCAACAGAAAAGCTATGAACAAGATCCGCCACATCACACTTACCTTTCAGCCCGCCTCCTCGTGAGGCTCTCGCCTCAATCATCTCCAAGAGCGCAGACTCTGTAACGGACAAAAGCCCCATACCCTGAGGTCATCATGCCCAACCACGACGGTTTTGGGTCTCTGGTGATGGGTCCGCCCCAGACACATCACAAATCGGTCTAAGACGACGACCACCATTGACCGGACTGCCGCCCACACCGAAACACTGATTTTTCACCGTTATCCTCGAGGGCTCCTGCAAAGGGGCGTTTCCCCCCTCGGCTAATCGCCCCAGAACACCTCGGGATTGAGGATGCGGCCCGGGTCGAAGGCCTCCTTGACCCGGTGGTGCATGGCAAGGACGGCCGGGTCGGTGCTGCGTCGCCACCAGAGCGACTTGACCACGCCGATGCCGTGCTCACTGGCGATCACCCCGTCGAGCCCGATGACAACCCCCAGGACCCGATCCACCACCCGTTCCGGATCCGGGTTGCCCACCACGTTGACGTGGAAGTTCCCCTCGGCCAGATGCCCGTAGAGAAAGACATGGCCCTCGAGACCGAGGCCGGCCACGGCGGCGGCGAACTCGTCGATCCGCTCTATGGGCACTGCCACGTCGATTTTCACCGGCACCCCGATCTGGTTGACCGTCTCGGTGATCGATTCCCGGTAGGCCCAGAGCCGTCGATCGACCACCGCCTCCAGTCTGTCGGGGAGGTCGAGCGTCGAGGTGGTCTCGACCAGGACGTAGAACGGGTGGTCGGTGAGTGGGCGGGGGAGCTTCCGATGCTCGATCACCGCCTCCAGACAGGTGCGATCGAAGAATTCCAGAGCGTGTGACCCTGCATCGAGAAAGGCGAGTCCCTCCTCGAGGGTCTGCACCCCGATAAGGATCACCATCGGCTCGCTCTCGAGTCGGGGAATGAGACGGAGACGGGCGGCGGTGATGACCCCCAATGTGCCCTCGCTCCCCACCATCAGCTGGAACAGATCGGGGCCGGTGCTCTGCTTGGCCACGCCGTCGAGACGCGAAGCCACGGTGCCATCGGCGAGCACCACCTCCAGCCCCAGCACCTGACGGCGGGTGTCTCCGTTGGCCACCACGTTCATCCCGCCGGCATTGGTGGCGATGGTGCCCCCGATCGTCGCCGAGTCCCGGGAAGAGAGATCGACACCGTATTCGAGACCGCTCCGGCGGGCATGGGCGTCAAGGGCACCCACGGTGACCCCGGCGCCGACCGTCACCTCGCGCCGTTGCTCGTCGACCGGCCCGAGCCGGTGGAGACGACGCATCGACAGGACCACCTCGCCCTGGTAGGGAATCGAGCCGCCGACCAAACCGGTGTTGCCTCCCTGGGGGACCAACGACAGGGAGTGCTCGGCGCAGATTCGCACCACACCTTGCACCTCCTCAACCGATCCGGGGCGCAGCACCGCCGCGGTGTGCCCGGTCCATCGGCCGGTCCAGTCGCGCACATACCCGGCAACCATGTCGGGCTCGGTGAGCACATGCTCGGCGCCGAGGAGCGCACGGAAGGCGTCGAGGGCATCTTGGTTCGAGTTCACCGGGTCACGACCACCCGCGCCGACATCGGGCCGACTCTATGCGGGACCTCCTGTTGAGCCGACACCTAAGCGGCGTTTTGGCAGTAGTTTCACGAGGCGCGATGACCGAATTCCACTACGAGCCGCTCACCTATCTCGACGCATCGTTTCTCGCCCTGGAGACGCGCAACAGTCACATGCACGTCGCCGGTGTCGCCCTCTTCGACGCCGCCCCGCTCAAGGGCGACGACGGCGGGATCGACATCGCCCGCATCCGCTCCCACGTCGAGTCCAAGCTGCAGTACATACCCCGCTATCGGCAGCGACTCGATTTCGTGCCCTTCGATCGTCGCCCGGTCTGGGTCGACGATCAGCACTTCGCCCTCGACTATCACCTGCGTCACTCATCCCTTCCCCGCCCCGGCAGCGAAGCGCAGCTCAAACAGCTGGCCGGGCGGATCGTCTCCGCTCCCCTTGACCGGAACAAGCCGCTCTGGGAGCTGTGGGTGGTGGAGGGGATCGACGACGACCGCTTCGCCATCATCGCCAAGATCCACCACTGCATGATCGACGGGATGTCGGGAGTGGACCTGACCACGATCCTGCTCGATGTCGCCCCCACTGCCGATGTGGAGACACCGGTCCCATGGGCGCCCAGACCCGCCCCGAGCCCCTCCCAGCTCGCCGTGGCCGAGGCCGCCCGGCTGACCCGCCGCCTCGTCGATGGCCTGTCCAACCTGTCCGAGACGGTGAGGGAAGGGGTCGCGCTCACCGACCGGACCCTGGACAAGTCGGCGGCGGCCCTGAGCTCGCTGCGCTCGGGCTGGCTCACCACAGCGGATCGAACCCCGCTCAACCCCGACATCGGGCCCAACCGGAGGTTCGACTGGACCGAGACGCCGCTCGACGCGGTGAAGCGGATCAAGGACGAGCACGGCGGCTCGGTCAACGACGTCGTGCTCGCCATCACCGCCGGGGCGATCCGCCGGTTCCTCATCGAAGAGCGCGCCTTCGATGTGACCGACGTCGAGTTCCGGGCCATGAACCCGGTCTCCACCAGAAGCCCCGGACACAAGGGGGTCCTCGGCAACCAGGTGGCGATGTGGCTCATCGACCTGCCCATCCAGGAACCGGACCCGCTTCGCCGCCTGGAGAAGGTGGCCGAGGCGACGAGGACCCTGAAGACGACCAACCAGGCTCTGGGGGCGGCCACCCTCGTCGAGATCAGCTCGGGGACGCCGATCACCCTGCTCTCCCTGGCCAACCGGCTGGTCGGATCACGGATGAGACCGTTCAACATGACCGTGACCAACATCCCGGGCCCGCAGTTCCCCATGTACCTGCTGGAGTCGGAGATGATCGCCAACTACCCGATGGTCCCGCTCTGGGCACAGCACGGCCTCGGCATCGCCCTCTTCTCCTACAACGGGCAACTGCTGTGGGGCATCCACGCCGACTACGACACCCTGCCCGATTCGGACCGCTTCCTCGCGGCCATCCAGGAGTCCTTCCGCGAGCTGAGCGAGGCGTCGCGGTGAGCAAGCTCGATCTGGCCGACGGGCTGCGTCTCATGCAGCAGGCGAGTGGGGGCGAGTACTTCGGGCACGTGGCCCATCTACGCTTCGCCTGGTCGGTGCTGGACGAAGCGGACGACGCCGAAGACGCGGCCCGGGTGGTGTGCCTGACCATCCGACACGCCGCCGACCTCGGAGGCAACCCGGCCAAGTACCACGTCACCGTGACCATGTTCTGGATCCGGCTGCTCGACCATTTGCGTCGGGCCCATCCCGACGTTTCCTCCGTCCCGGAGATGTTGGAACGTCACCCTCCGCTCGGAGATCCTTCCCTGCCCGAGCGCTACTGGTCCAACCTCGACAGCGAGGAGACGAGGACCGCTTGGGTTGAACCGGATCTGATCCCGCTTCCGTGACCCTGCTCGCTGCGCTGATCGGCGCTCTCGCCATCTCCTTCTCTGCGATCCTGTACGCCCTCGCCGAGGTCTCCCCGATCACCGGCGCCTTCTACCGGTCGCTGTATGCCCTGCCTGTCCTGTTCGGCCTGTGGTGGGTGCGACGCAGCCAGGACAGCCGGCCGCGGAGAAAGCGCCTGATCGCCTTCGGCGCCGGCCTCCTGCTCGGTCTCGACATCGTCGTGTGGCACATCTCGATCGAGTACATCGGCTCGGGTCTGGCCACCCTCATCGCCAACTCGCAGGTGATCGTGGTCGCGGTCACGGCCTGGCTCTTCTTCGGGGAGCGACCCAGCCGCCAGGTGGCCATCGCCATCCCGGTGGTCCTGCTCGGAGTGAGCCTGGTCAGCGGGCTGGGCCGGGGCGACGCCTTCGGGTCCAACCCTCTGCTCGGGACACTTCTCGCTCTCGTCTCGGCGATCTTCTACGCCGCCTTCATCCTCGGATTCCGCAACTCGAACGAAGCACAGGCGCCGTCGGCGGGACCGCTCCTCGAATCCACCGCGGGCGCCGCCCTGGCCGCCCTCGTCGCCGGACTGATCGGGGGCGGGCTCGACTTCGAACCGGTCTGGCCGGCCCACGGCTGGCTGCTCGTCCTCGCCCTCAGCTCACAAGTGGTCGGCTGGTTGCTCATCGGCTACGCCCTGCCCCGTCTCCCCGCGGTCGAAACCGCCACCATCATCCTGCTCCAGCCGGTCCTGACCATGATCTGGGCGGTCATCATCTTCTCGGAGAGCCCCTCGACCATCCAGCTGGCGGGTGCTGCTCTGGTCATGGCCGGTGTCGGCTTTGTCGCGGTGGCCCGGGCCCGACGTGCGCCCGCGATCGCCCCGGCCCAGCCCTGATCATCCGCCGATCAGCCTCCCATGACGATCACGACGAGACGGCCGGTGGGACCGTCGACGACTGAGATCCCGGTGCGGTCATAGCCGGGGACCGAGAACTGGGTGAGAGCGGTCGGCGAGTCGAGCATCGCGTCGAATGCAGCCCGGGTGCTGCTGGCCAGGGCGATGTTCTCACCCACCACGGCCAAACGGAGCCCGGCGGAGGCGGTGTCGGCGGCGACGCTGCTCCCCGGCGGGTGATCCCGGGAGAGCCGGCCGGCGGTGTACATGGCGAAGGCGCGCGCCTCGGCGATCTGGTCGAGGCTCGAACTGCGTCCCAAAGCCGATATCCCCAAACCGGCCCGGTGCTCGTTGACCCTCTCCAGGAACGGCCCGGTCTCCTCCCTGACCTGTCGTACCTCGTCCGCCCCCGCCGGGGGGATGGTGAGGGCTTCGTTCCCCTCGGGGACCGCCCGGTTCGCCCCGAAGATGCCCTGGATCGCCGCCAGTGAGCCGAGGACGCCGTTGGGGGCCATCGCCTCGAACACCCGTTGCGGGATCGCGTCCGGCCCTGCGATCGCCCCGGCCACAGTCGAATCCTCGAAGCGCGTCGCCCAATCCCCGGGAAGCACTCGGGCGACGTTGACAACGACGAGCACGATGGCGATGCCCCAGAGTGCGGCGACCGCGGCGCCGCCGACCCTGTTGATCAGATTCAGACCGGGCAACCTCATCACCGTCGACATGAAATGGGCTGCGATGCTCATTCCCAGTCCGAAGAGGACAAACAGGGCCACCCCGCCCCCGATGGCGGCCACTTCGGGAGCGACCCCGAACCGCTCGTTGAGAAACTCGCCGAGCGGGCCCCCGAGCCGGAAGGCGATCCAGAGCCCGGCGACCAGGGCGACCAGGTCCAATGCCTCCCTGACCAGCCCGCGCAGCCAGCCCCTGACCAGGAGACCGGCCAGGAACAGCCCGAGGACGAAGTCGATCATTCGGTACTTGGTACTAGCTACCCGGTACCCGGACCGACAATTCGGTCCGGGACTAGTCGACCTTGACGGTGAGGACGGGGCAGGGAGCGTCCATGAGGATGTCGTGTGCGTTCGACCCGAGCAGGAACTTGCCGGCCGAGGTGCGCGGGCGGAGGCCGATGACTATCAGTTCCCCACCCAGTTCTCTGGCGGCCTGAACGATGTCCTGGGCCGGCTCGTTTCCCCGGACGTAGTTGTGGATGGTGAACACCACTCCCTCGCTCTTGAGCATGTTCTCGAGGTCGGCGAGGTCGCGGTCGCTCTGGATGACCTCCTCATCATCACTCTTGCCCGCCCCCCGCAGCGAGTGCACCACAACGAGATCGGTCTTGCGCAGCTTGGCCTCGGCGATGCCCACCTCGAGAGCCTTGCGACCCCTCTCCGACGACAGATACCCGACAATCACGCTCATAGCTTGCCTTTCACTGGCCGATTGCCGCTGAAACTAGTGGCCGGCGAGCTCGATACGCATCCGCTTGTTCGCCTTGCCCTTCGACTCGGTCTTTACCACTCTCACCTGGCCCACTTCCAGGGTCGAGGCCACGTGGGTGCCCCCGTCGGCCTGGCGGTCGAGACCGACGATGTCGACAACTCGTATCTCGTCGACCCACTCCGGGATCAGGTTGACCTTGGTCCTGATCAGGTCGGGGTCCTTCAACGCCTCCTGCCGGGCCAGGTACACCACCTCGGTGGGATAGCCCCGGACCAGCTCGTCGTTCAGCTTTCTCTCCACCTCCTGACCGAACTCGACCGAGATGCCGTCCAGCTCGAAGTCCATTCGGGCCACACCGGGCTCCATGTTCCCCCCGGTCACCTTGGCCCCGAAGTCGCGGAAGACCACACCGGAGAGGGCGTGCAGCGCGGTATGGGTCCGCATGGTGCGATAGCGCCGGTCCCAGTCGATCGTTCCGTGAACCAGGGTCCCCGGGCCGGGGAGGGCTGCTCCCTCGGCCACCACGTGAAAGGGCAAGCCGTCCTTTCTCACCGTGTCGAGCACCTCGATCTCGCCACCGTCCCACCGGATGATCCCGACATCGCCCGGCTGGCCGCCACCACGGGCGTAGAACACCGTTCGGTCGAGGACGAGGCCGCCGTCGATCGCGCTCAGGACCGAGCCCTCGGCCTCGGTCAGGTAGGCGTCTTTCGGCGCCAGCTCTTCGGTACGCCCCGATCCGGCCATGGCGGGGAGCCTAGGACCGCCCCGGAGCTGGCGTCACCTGGTCAGGATGCGTCACCGGGAGCGAACCCGGAGAGCCTCCACACCCTCGATTCCCATAGGAGTCTCGAACCCTTCGGCACCAGATGGACGATGCCCTCGGACATCAGGGTTCGCAGGGTCTCGCTCTCGGCGAGCACCGAAGGCAGAGGGATCATCCGCTCTGCGAACTTCGCCACCTTGCCATAGATGCTCCGCGCCGCTTCCAGGATGGCGTTCTCGTCCTGGAGACTGCCGGTGGGTAGGAACACCCGACCTCCGGGGCGGAGCCGGCGCACTGCCTCCCGCAACATCCGGATCGGCAGCTCACTGCCTCGGGGCCCGCCACCGATGCCACTCGGGAACCAGCCGCTCACCTGGGCAAGGGAGTCGGGGACACCGGAAACGTCCCCGATGATCACGTCGGCCTCGATGTCCTCGCTGATCGGCTCGAACAGATCCCCGTGGAGAAACTCGATCCGGTCGGCCACGCCGTGCACCTTCGCATTGGCCCTGCCCACATCTCGGACGCTGGGGCTGTTGTCGATGGCGAACACCCGTGACGCGCCCAGCTTGGCCGCGATTATCGCCAGAACACCAGTGCCGGTGCCGACGTCGATGACCACCTCACCCTCACCCACGTCCATCGCCTCGGCCACCAGCGTCGAGATCGTGGTCGGGGCGAAGGTGTCCTCGCCCAAGATCAGGTCCAGAGGCCCCAATCGACCCTTCCACACAAAAGTTCCTGTTGCCATATGGCGTCCCGTCTTGTCGTTGATCTCAATCTACCCGGGTGCGAAGAGCACTTCCTGCGTTGGGGGGGTCAGGGGACTAACGCGAGGTCGAATCGCCGGGCGCGAAGGGCGCCCCGTGACCGGGGACGATCAGCGTGGCCACCTCCAGGACCCGCTCCCTGCATCGGTGCAGACCGGTCGGGTCGGTGCATATCGGATCGTCGTACGGCGCCGTCTCGTACCACCAGAGGTGGGTGAAGGCGATGGTCTCGTCGCCATCGGCGACGATGGTGGTCACGTCCTGGGCGGTGTGTCCGGGGGTCTCCCACAAGGTGACCCCTTCGCCGACCTCGAATCCCTCCGCGGGTCGCTTGATCCACTTGTCGTCCTTGTAGATCGCCCAATGGTCGTGAACCCTCGCATTGGGGAACAGGGCGATGTTGATGGTGTGATCGGGATGATGATGCGAGATGATCACGTCGGTCACCTCCTCCGGCGCCCGACCCAGCTCCCCGATCGGGTCGAGGATGACCGATGTCGAA
>DASUSU010000177.1:0-2229 GCA_036374915.1 Acidimicrobiia bacterium
GTTCCCGTGGTACGAGGCGGACGAGAGGCTCGGAGCCGCCTTTGTGTGAAGAGAGACCTGGAGTGTCGTCGCCCAGATCTCGCTCCGCCTCTTTTGGGAAGATACACCGCGAGTAGACGTGAGATAGCCGTGGGGCCGCACCTTCGGGTGTGGGTTTGCCCGAGTCTCCAGAACACGGATATCGCTCATCGACCCGTGACCACTCCGGATCGATGACCTCGGTGACGTGTGGGCGTCCGCGGTGACCCAGAAACCTGTGAAGGAAGCGGGGATGTGATACGGGTTGAAGACGCCGATGGGGTGACCCCGACCGGTTCGCTGGAACATCGCCGGCACACCCCGGTTCTCGGAGACGAAACAGATGTGGCGGGCTCCAACGTGATATTGCGGCCGGTGTCTCCTGGCCGGTTGGTGATGTGATCGGCTCTGAGGTCAGTGAAGCCGAACAGCCCTCTGTGACCAGATCGACGCGGTGACGCCCGTCTCTGGTCGACTCGAGGGTGGGCAGATCATCGGCGCGGGCGACAGTGGGCTCGTCGCGACCTACCTCAACGACCATGGCGCCGGCGATCGCTACGGTTTGCCAAATGTGTTTCGACCACGACTCCGCGCCACCGATCCCGGCGGGAGAGAGAGAGGTGGTCACCGAGGACCTCGTCCTCACCTCCGAAGACGGCAACCAGCTGATGGCGTTCGCCGCGCACGGAGTGGAGAGGTCTCCGACCGCGGTGGTGGTCCTCCCCGACGTGCGCGGCCTGTACGTCTTCTACAAGGACCTGGCCAGACGTTTCGCCGAGGCGGGCCATGACGCCATCGCCATCGACTACTTCGGTCGCAGCACCGATCTCGGCCAACGGCCCGACGACTGGGACTTCTCACCGCACGTCGCGAAATGCACGGTGGAAGGAGTGTCCGCCGATGTGGCGGCGGCGCTGGCTCGGCTTCGGGCCGATCGTTCCGACCGGGCTTGCTTCACCGTTGGTTTCTGCTTTGGAGGCTCCCATTCCTGGCATCAGGCGGCCAACGGCCACGGGCTCTCGGGCGTCGTCGGCTTCTACGGGCGGCCCCGACGGAGCGGCTCCGATGCCGTCATCGACCGGGTGGGGGAGATGACCTGTCCCGTCCTCGCCCTGATGGGTGGTGACGACCCCGGTATACCCCAGGAGGCGGTGGAGGAATTCGAACAGGCTCTGGAGAGCGCCGGCGTCGATCACGAGGTGGTGGTCTATCCCGGTGCTCCTCATTCCTTCTTCGATCGCAAGCAGGCTCGGTTCGCCCAGGAGTCGGCCGATGCCTGGGGCCGGGTCCTCTCCTTCATCGACGCCCATTCTTGACCTGATCTCGGCTCCTGCCGGGCGGCGGCGATCGACATGGTCGACCCGACGAACGGGCCGGTCGCAATAGGGCTAATGCCACCCCGGGACTGGAAACTCGAAGCGATGCATGATCCGGGCGTGGACTGGCTGGGCCTTGACACGAAGCTACTGCCTGTCGGCCGGGCCACAAGAGGCCGGGAAAAGACCGCAGACAGCCCTCAGGTGATCCGGGCCGTCGTCGGGACCGCCCTATCAGCTCAGCGCCAACCGAGCCCCGGAGCCACGTATTTGACGATGCTCTCGAGGACGTGGGCGTTGTATTCCACGCCAAGCTGATTTGGGATGGTCAGCAGGAGGGTGTCGGCGACGGCGAGGGCCTCGTCTTCGGTCAGTTGTCTCACCAGCTCATCGGGCTCGGCGGCGTAGGTACGGCCGAAGATGGCACGGGTGTTCTCGTCGATGTACCCGATCTGGTCCGTTTCCTGGCGGCCCGCCCCGAAGTACCCCCGGTCACGATCGTCGACTAGTGCGAAGATGCTCCGGCTCACCGAGACCCGTGGCTCCCGAACGTGACCCGCCGTCTTCCATGCCGCCCGGTAGGCCTCGATCTGTTTTCGCTGCTGGATGTGGAGCGGCTCCCCGCTCTCGTCGTCTTTCAGTGTCGAGCTCTGCAGATTCATACCGAGACCAGCGGCCCAGAGGGAGGTGGCGTTGGATCCGGATCCCCACCAGATGCGGTCACGGAGCCCCGGAGAGTGTGGCTCGACGCGGAGGAGACCGGGCGGGTTTGAAAACATGGGCCGGGGATGGGGCTGGGCGAAGCCTTCACCATCGAGCAGGTCCAAGAAGACCTGGGCGTGGCGTCGGGCCATGTCGGCATCCGTCTCGCCCTCCGCCGGCTCGTATCCGAAGT
>DASUSU010000178.1:0-6185 GCA_036374915.1 Acidimicrobiia bacterium
CGTCGACAGCCGGGACCACCGGTGCGTTGACCGGGTCGGGCATTCCCGGCTGAGGGTCGGGGTGGGGCAGGGCGGAGATGTCGACGTCGGGCCGCAGATCCAGACCGCTTTCGAAGAGCCGCCCCAGCTGGGCGGTGGTCGACCCGATCTCGAAGAGGGCGGGGAGCCGGAGACCATCGCAGGGCTGGGTCAGCTCCAAGCCCGCCGGCATGGTGGTCGTGTGCTCGTTGTCCTCGAAGCAGTTGCCCGAGGTGGCGGGACCGCCGAGAGTCAGGTCGGCGAGACCTGAGCCTTCGACCACATTGGCCACAACCCGATGGTCGAAGGACATGTAGAAGTTGGCGTCGAGCATGGGGAAGATGGCGATCCCGCTCTGCGGGTGGTTGAGGACACGGTTGCGCGCCACGTAGGAATCGCCGCCACCGGCGAGAAGGATCCCGTTCCCCTGCGCCGCCCACTCGAAGGCGAGGGCCGGGGCGTCGACGTTGCCGTTGTCGTGAACCAGGTTGCCCACGATGCTCACGCTGTGAAAGGGCGGGAGCAGCTCGCCGTCGAGGGTGTTCGGTGCGATCCCGGCCACGTTGTGTCGGAACACCGAGTCGACGATGTATAGCTCGGAGGAGGCATTGGTCCCCGAGTAGCCGAGGCCGTTCCACTCCGAGATCGAGTCGGTGATGACCGCCTGGCACGGATCGCACTGGCCGATGTAGAAGCCGGCGTCCGGGGAGCCGGATGCGAAGGAGTGCTCGAACAGCCCGTCACTCGAGTCGAATGCGTAGATCCCGTACACGGCGTTGTTGACCGCGGTCAGATAGGAGCCGCGATAGCCGCGGACCCCGCTCCAGAAGAACCCGTTGGAGGTGTTGTTGATCGCGGTCAGGTTCTCCACGGCCACGCCGTCGGCGGAGAGCACGCTCACCCCGTTGGCGCGCTGGAACTCGCCGTCGATCACGACATCGTTCCGGTCGACGCCGCGCAAGGTCAGGCCCGGGGTGCTGACCTGGACCTCCTCGCGATAGGTGCCCCGGTCGATGAGGATGAGGTCGCCGGGTGCGGCGGCGTCGACCGCCGATTGGATGGTGGGATAGTCCTGGGGCACCAGACGGGTCCCGCCCGACCATTCCGACGGCGATTCGGTGGCCGGGTCGCCGAGTGCGGCCGATGAAGGCTGCCCTTCCGGAGGCCCGGCACAGGCGGAGAGCAGGGCCATTCCCGCCAGTAGCAGGAGCCAGCCCTTCCTCATTACTCGGATGGCCCCACGATCAGTGTGCCCGCCATGCCTTCGCCGTCTGCGTTGCCGTGGAAGGTACAGAAGAAGATCTGCTCGCCCGGCTCGTCGAAGGTGAGGATGGCCTCGTCACCCTCCAACTGCTCCAGGCTGCCGAAGACCTCCTCGGTCGACCAGGACCCGTCGGCGGCCACCGCATTGTGCGGATTGCGCCCGGCGCCCACGAAGGTGACGGTCCCGCCCACCGGTACGTGGATCTCGGTGTACTCGTACCGGTTGTCGAACATCTGGACGACGACATTCTCACCCGAGACCGTTTCCCCGGCCCCGTCGTCACCGCCACAGGACGCGATCAACAACAGGCCGACGAGGCCATAGAGGAATCTGCGCAACCTACTTCTCTCCCCTGCCAACCAGGCCTTTGATCCAACTCCACAGTGCGGCGAAGAAGAGGCGAATCCCGCGAACCTCCCCCGCCTTGATGCTCGACGCCTGGGCCGGGGTCTCGGCGGCGAGCTTGGCCTCGAGACAGTCGACGAACTCACCGATCAGACGCTTCGACATCTCGTTGACCAGACCGGTGCGACCGAACTGGGCGACCGGGCCGGACAGGGTGACATCGGCGTCGACACTCACCTTCGAGCCCGTGCCGTCGGGGACGATCTCGTACCTGACCTTCACCTGGCCCCGGGAGCCGCCGGTTCGATCCACGCCCTTGCCGTCGATGACGGCGGACTTCGACTGGGGGTCGGGGGTGACCGTCGCCTTCCCTTCGAACGACGCGGCCATCGGCCCCAGCTTCACCGAGAGTTTCCCGTCGTAGGAGCCATCCTCGCCCTGACCCAGCATCTCGGCTCCGGGGAGACATTGCGCCACCGACGGGACGTCCTGGAAGAACTCCCAGACGAGATCCGGGTTCCTGGCCACGCTGAACTCATGTTCGATCTTCATTTTCCTCCTGGTGGGTGGAGCCGGGCCACGGTAGTAAGCCGCCGCTGGTTCCCCTAACGGTGCTCGGTGTCACCAGCGAGGAGATCGAGGGCGTGGGGGATGAGGTCGATCACCGCGGCGAGGCCCTCCATCGCTCCCGTGGTCGAGCCGGGGAGATTGACCACCAGGGTGGAGCCGACCGCCCCCGCCCGGGCCCTGGACAGAGCCGCCTTCGGGGTCGACTCGAGGCCCCTGGCCATCATCAGGTGGGTCAGCCCGGGCGCCTCGCGATCGAGGACCAGCGCGGTCGCCTCAGGGGTGACGTCCCGGGGCCCGAGACCGGTCCCGCCGGTGGTGAGGACGAGCCGGGACGTGGCCGCGGCGGCATGGAGCGCGGAGACGATCGCCTTCTCCTCGTCGGGGACGACACTTCGGGTCACCTGATAGCCGGCCTCGGACAGGGCTCGGGCCAGGGCGGCGCCGGAAGTGTCCTCTCTCGAACCCGAGCTGACCCCATCGCTCACCGTCAAGACGTGTGCCGTGGCCGGCATCAACCCCAACGTGTCGGATCGACCGACACGCCACCACGGATCACCAACAACTCGGCGAGCAGGATGACGATCAGTGTCGCTCCCAGACCCCAGGGCCATGCGGTCTCCCGATGATCGTCCGGGCCGTAGACGGTGGTCGTGCCCGGTGCCGCCGCGACCGTGGCCAGGAAGATGGCGGCGGTGAGCGGAAGGGCTGGCACCACCCCGCTCCCGGCGTCGGGCACGAAGAAGGGTATGGCCAGGAACACCGAGGCTATGGCCGGGACCAGCGCGATCCAGAAGGCGAAGGTGAATCGCTTGCGCCCGTTGGAGATCAGCTTCTGCTGGGGGGCGAATGCGAGAAACGCCGACGCCGCGGACAGGGCGACGAGAAGCAAGCCCACCGCCCCGCCGGCGGCGATCACGTATTCGAGCCCGGGTGGGACGTCAAGGGTCTCGTAGGCGAGTGCCAATTCGCTCCCCGGGTCGACGGCGAGGAGCACCGCCTGGAAGAAGGCTTGACGAAGCAGGTGTAACACCATCCACAGCAAGGTGAGGCGGGCGATGCCGTGGCCGCGGGCAGTCGGATACGAGAACAAGGCGAGGAAGCCGACAACGAGGCAAAGCAGGAACCCGCCGGCCCAGGCCACGTCGGTGACCCCGTTGAAGACCACCCGGTTGTTGTGGATGACGGCGTTGCCACCGAGGATCTCGGCCAGGATGCCGTCGCCGAGATCGTCCAGGAACTGGGCGACGACGATCCCCAGGGTGGAGCCGAGGGCCGACGCCACGACGAGGGGCGGCCCAATCCCCTTGATCGTCTCGGTTGAAGAGGTCCCCGAAACGGACACTTCGCTTGTCACAGAGGGTGATGCTAACGACCGATCAGCGCCCGAACAGGCACCAAAACCGCCGGAGGGGCTCAGCCCGCCAGGATCAAGGTCCCGACCGCCCAGGCCAGGAACAGCCCGATGGCGAGGGCGAGCGCCACCGCGGTCCGACGCCAGTTCAACGCCGACCAGGCTGCGACCGAGATCGTCACCAGGGTGGTGGCGATCGTCCACCACAGGGGGACCAGCCCGGCCACGGCCGCCCCGCCGATCAGGATGCCGACCACGAGCACAAATCCGCCCGACACCAGGGCATAGAGCACCTGCCGCGGGCTCGGGTCGCTCATGACAGACCCGCCGCGTCGGCCGCCTTGCGATACCAGCCGGCTAGCGACTCGATGGTCTCGTGGGCGTTGAGACCGCTCGGGTTGGGAACCACCCAGAGCTGGGCACCGCCGATCGTCTCCGGCTGCAAACCGAGCACGGCTCCGGGTCGGTCGAAGCCGGCCCGGTAGGCGGTGAGCCCGGCAACGGCGACGACTGCGGGCCGGAACTCGGACACAACCCGGCGGAGACGCTCCGCCCCTTCCCTCAACTCTTCTCTGCCCAGCTCCGATGCCCGCACCGTCGCCCGCGGCACCAGGTTGGTGATCCCGATCCCGGCCTCGACCAACCGGAGCTTCTCCTCCTCGCTCATCCCGACCGATGTGTCGACGCCCCAGTCGATGAGCCCGGCGGCGCGCAGCGCCGGGTAGAACCGGTTGGAGGGATGGCAGAAATGGGTGTTGGTGGCTGCCGTCCACAGCCCGGGGTTGATGCCGACGAAGAGAAGGCGAACCCGCGGGGAGAGGAGATCGTCGACGGTCTTCCCCGCGAACCGGGCGAGCTGGTCCCTGGTGAAACCCACGAGTAGGCCGGGGCTCAGGCCTGCCCGAGCCAGGGAGGGGCCGGGGCGTCGATGCGGGCCAGTTTGGAGGAGACCGGCCCGAACCGGTCGAGATCGTGGTCCTGCCACGATTGCCACGCTTCGGTGATCTCTTCCTTGGTCCTGGCCACGAAGTTCCACCACATCTCGATCGGCTCGCCGAGCGGCTCGCCGCCGAGGACGAGGAACCTGGCCTTGTCCGAAGAGCCCGTGATGGGCAGGAGGTCGACGCCGGTGGGGACCAGCGCCAGCCAACCCGGCTCGACGATCGCCTCGTCCACCTTGATCGAATGGTCGATCGGGATGACCGCGTGCTCGAACCCGGGGTCGGTGGGTATATCGATCCGGGTCCCGCCCAGCCGCACCTCGAGACCGATCGTCCCCCAGTCGACCAGGGCCGGTGAGCGGTGCCCGTCGATCTCGCCGATCATCACCTTCGCCTCACCGGTGGGGAATCCGGCGACGGGCAACTCGGGGATGTGCTCGAACCTGGAGTCGCCGTGACGGGTCTGCTCGGGTTGGGCCAGCCACATCTGGACCCCGTGGATCCCCTGGGTGGTGCCCAACTCGGCGTGGGCGATCCCGGCGCCGGCCGACATCAGGTTGAGCTGTCCGGGGCGGATCGGTTGCTCAGTGCCCAGTGAGTCGGTGTGGACCGCCTCGCCCTCGAGGAGCCAGGTGACGGTGGCCAGACCGATGTGGGGATGGGGCCCTACCTCGAGAGGATGGGGGTCGTCGAAGTCAGGGGGCTGGATCAGGTCGACGAAGCACCACGGGCCCACCGTCCTCCGGCCCTTGGTGGGGAGCACTCTGGCGATGGGAACGCCACCCACGCTGGTGGCCCTTCCCTCCCGGACCTCGACCCTGGCCAGGGGGCCCTGTTCCACCCCGGCGTCGACAGGCTGCACCGGGCCGCTCACGAGATCACCTCGCCAGGGGCGGCCGGTCTACTTCTTCTGGCTCTCGTAGTAGGGGTCATCGCCCGATGCATGATCAGTGACGTCGACCACCTGGGTGAGGGCGGGTATCGACTCGAGCAGGATTCGCTCGATCCCTTGCTTCAGGGTGACCTGGGCGAGGCCGCAACCCTGACACCCTCCGTAGAGGCGCAGATAGGCGATCGTCCCGTCGACGGAGACCAACTCGGCGCCCCCGCCATGAGCCGCGATGGCCGGATTGACCTGTTCGGTGATGACCTGCTGCACCTGATCCACCAGCGGGCCGGAGAGGTCGCCGGCGGGGGCCGACATCGCAGGCGGGGCCGGGCTGTTCGGGTTGTTCATCGACAGGCCCTGCTCGGTCAGCTCGAGCGACGCCCCGTCCAGCTTCTCCCGATCGTCTGCGGGGAAGATGATGGCCAGGTCACCGTGTCTCTCCTCGACCCACCCCTCTTTCATGTCGGCGAGGGCGACGAATGCGAGCTCGTAGGTGAATTGGGGGCCACGGAACCCGGTCACTTCGATGGACAGGGCGAATTCGCCGTCGCCCGGCTCCTGATCCCGCAATTGGATGATCATGTCGAGGGCGTCGGGGGCGACTGTGAGAACGGTGTCTTGGGACATCTGTAAAGATGGTACCGGTCCCCCGAGGAAAGCCAATGCCCACCGCCGTCGTTCTCCTCCCCAGCACCACATATCGGGCAGCCGACTTCGTCCGGGCGGCCGAAGGGCTGGGCATCGACCTGGTCATCGCCTCGGAGCAGCCGCCCCCCTTCGACATGGGCGACCGCTACCTGCAGATCG
>DASUSU010000179.1:0-4631 GCA_036374915.1 Acidimicrobiia bacterium
AGGCCGCGGTCGACGAGGCCTATGCGCGTGGCTATCTGGGACCGGGGATCTTCGGCTCCGACTACGACCTGGAGCTCACGGTTCACCTCGGTGCGGGCGCCTACATCTGCGGTGAGGAGACCGCGCTGATCAACAGTCTCGAAGGTCTGCGCGGCGAGCCACGTCTCAAGCCGCCCTTCTTCCCCGCGGCCAAGGGTCTCTACATGCAGCCCACCATCGTCAACAATGTCGAGACGGTGTCCAACCTGCCTCACATCCTGGCCATGGGCTCCGAGGCCTATACCCGGCTCGGGCATCCGGACGACACCGGGACCTTCCTCATCTCGGTTTCAGGCCACGTCAGAAAGCCCGGCAACTACGAGCTTCCCCACGGGATCACTTGGCGCCATCTGATCTTCGACATCGCCGGGGGCATCAGAGAGGATCGGGAGCTGAAGGCGATCATCCCCGGCGGTGCCTCGGCACCCTGGTTCGTACCCGAGGTCCACCTCGACGACCAGATCACCAAGGACGTGTGCGCCGAGGCGGGATCGATGCTCGGGTCGGGCGCCGTGATCGTGATGGACGAGACCACCTGCATGGTGCGCGCCGCCGAGCGTCTGGTGCGCTTCTTCGCCCACGAGTCGTGCGGGCAGTGCACCCCTTGCCGTGAGGGGACCACCTGGATGGAGATGATCCTGCGCCGCATCGAGGAAGGCCAGGGCCGGGCCATCGATCTCGATCTCCTCCTCGACGTCTCCGACAACATCAGCGTCGGTCTCAACTGGCCCCCGAAGATGACCACCATCTGCCCCCTCGGCCCCTCGGCGGTGTCCCCGGTGCTGGCCCTGCGCGACTACTTCCGCGACGAGGTCCAGGCCCACGTGGAACTAGGAGAGTGCCCTCTGAAATTGGAGAGGGCTACAGCAGTATGACTTCGACGCGATTCCCCTCCGGCGCGACCGCTGAGGTAGATCGCCGTGATGCCTCGGCGCGTGCGGTCCGGAGCGAGCGGGGGTCTGGGGGTCGCACCCCAGAGGTAACCGATGTCTGAGCAAGACATCGTCACTATCACCATCGACGGGGTGGAGCATCAGGTGGCGGCGGGTTCCCTGCTGATCAGGGCGGCCCAGGACACCGGGACCTACATCCCCAGGTTCTGCTGGCACGAGCGGATGAAGCCGGTCGGGATGTGCCGGATGTGCCTGGTCGAGGTGCAGGGGCCGCGCGGGCCGATGCTGATAACGGCGTGCACCAACGAGGTCGCCGACGGGATGGTGGTCGACACCGGGAACGACACGGTGCGGAAGGCCCAGGAGGGCGTGCTCGAGTTCCTGTTGGCCAACCACCCGCTCGATTGCCCGGTGTGCGACAAGGGAGGGGAGTGCCCGCTCCAGGACCAGGCCTTCTCCCATGGGCCGGGGGAGAGCCGCTTCGTCGAGATCAAGCGCAACTACGAGAAGCCGATCGCCATCTCCAGCCTGGTCCTCCTCGACCGGGAGCGGTGCATCCTATGCGCCCGATGCACCAGGTTCTCCGAGGAGATCAGCGGCGACCCGCTGATCGAGTTCAAGTCGAGGGCGAACGTGACCGAGGTGAACACCTTCCCCGACCACCCCTTCGCCTCCTATTTCTCGGGGAACACGATCCAGATCTGCCCGGTCGGGGCACTCACCTCAGTGCAGTACCGGTTCCGGGCCCGACCCTGGGACCTGCAGATGGTGGAGAGCTCGGGTCTGCACGACACCGCACATCCCAGGGTGTCGGTCCATGTCAGCCAGAACCAGGTCCTCCGACTGGTCGGTGTGGACAACGACGCCACCAACCATGGCTGGCTCTCCGACAAGGAACGTTTCGGCTTCCAGTACCTCGGGTCGGAGCATCGGCTCACCTCGCCGCTGATCCGGAGACACAATGAGCTGGTCGAGGTCGGCTGGGCCGAGGCCTTGGACCACGTCGCCGAGCGGATCGCAATGGTCAGGGACTCGGACGGCGGTGAGGCCTTTGCCGTGATCGGAGGCGCCCACGGGAGCAACGAGGACGCCTACGCCCTGTCCAAGTTCGCCCGGGTCGTCCTCGGTACCAACAACGTCGACGCCCGCCTCGACGACTCTCTCGCCTCCCACTTCCTGGCCGCAACTGTCGATCGGGCCTTGATCGGCGACATCGACACCGCCGACACGATCCTGGTCTGGGGGCCCGACCTGAAAGAAGAGCACCCAACCCTGTATCTCCGGGTGCGAAGGGCAGCCCAGGAGCTGGGGGTTCGGCTGGTCGTGGTCCACCCCCGGGTCACCGGTCTCGACGATCGCGCCTCGATCAAGGCGAGCTATCGCCCCGGTGCCGGTTTCGCCCTGCTCGACGAGATAGCGGAGGGCAAGCACGACGCCCTGAGCGAGGCCCTGAGCGCGCCGCGGGTGGTGGCCTTGGTTGGGCAGGCTTCGCTTGCCGACGGCCCTCGTCTCGCCGAGGCGGTGGCAGCGTATGTGAGGAGCAAGGCGGGCTCGGCCCGGATCCTCCCCCTGGCCCGGCGGGCCAATCTGTTCGGCGCCCTCGACATGGGTCTGGCGCCCGACCTGCTTCCTGGGCGGGTGGCCGCCGACGAGGCCGGACGGGCCGCCCTGGCCGGGGCGTGGGGTGAGATCCCGGCGACGAGGGGCAAGGACACCAGGGCGATGCTCGAGGGGCTCGGATCGAGCGAGATCAGGTTCCTCCTACTCGTCGGCGCCGACCCGGTGAGCGACGTTCCCGACCCGAGACCGGTCCCTGCCGCCCTGGAGGCGGCGGAATTCGTGGTCTCGATCGACCTGTTCCTCAACGACTCCAATCGGGACGCCGACGTGATCTTCCCCGCCTCCGGGTTTGCCGAGAAGGAGGGGACCGTGACCAACCTCGAGGGGAGGGTGCAGAAGGTCAACTCGATCGTCCCCGGGCCGGGACAGACCCGCCCCGACTGGGCGATTCTGGCCGATCTGGCCGATCGGGCCGGCCGGTCGATCGGGCTCTCCTCGGCGGAGACCATCGCCAAGGAGATCTCCGAAGTGGCGCCCGCCTACGCCGGAATCACCTGGGACCATCTCGAGTGGGAGGCACGCGACGGTGCGGTGGTGCCTCTCGACGGTGTCCCGCCGCTCGCCTACATCCCGGTCGCGATGAAAGGGGACATCGCCCCGTCGGCGGAGCTGACCCTGCACGTGGGGCGGACCCTGTACGACGACGGGGTGATGATGAGGCACACCCCGAACCTCCACCGCCTCGCCCCCGGCCCGGTGGCCCATCTCAACCCGGTGGACGCCAAGCGGGCAGGTGCGCTCGACGGTCACAAGGTGAGGGTGGTGACCAAGCACGGTGAGGGGGAGTTCGCCGCGGTCCTGGACGAGGGAACCCCTCCCGGTGTGGTCTACGTGCCGTTCAACCAGCCCGGCGCCGCCCCGCTCGGGACCGATGCAGTCGTACGGGTCACCGCGGTGGGCAAATGAGCTGGCCCCAGTTCTGGATCGTGTTGCTTCGGGTGGTGGCCACCTTCGCCCTGCTCCTCCTGGTCACCCTGCTCAACGTCTGGGCCGAGCGCAAGATCCTGGCCGACATGCAGAGCAGGATCGGCCCCAAGCGGGCCGGGCCGTTCGGGATCCTGCAGACGGTCGCCGACGGGCTCAAACTGTTCTTCAAGGAGGCGGTCACACCGCGCAAGGTCGAGTTGGGGATGTACCTCCTCGCTCCGTTCCTGGCCGTGGTCCCCGCCTTCCTCATCTTCATGATGGTGCCCTGGGGCCGGCCGTTCACGATCGGGGACAACGAGGTCGCGCTGCAGGGCGCCGATCTCAACATCGGGCTTCTCTTCATACTCGCCATGTCCTCGCTGGCCGTGTACTCCGTGGTCCTGGCCGGATGGTCGTCCGGCTCCAAGTACCCCCTGCTCGGCGGAGTGAGGGCCACCGCCCAGGCGATCTCCTACGAGGCGGCGATGGGTCTGGCCATGGTGGCCGTGGTCATGCTCACCGCCACCCAGGGGGAAGGCGGGACCCTGTCGCTGGCCGAGATCGTCAACCGTCAGTCGGGCACCTGGGGCGACGTGATCCCGGCGCTGGAGCCGGTGCTCCAATTCGTGCCGCGGTGGAACGTGTTCCCCCAGATAGTCGCGTTCGTCATCTTCTTCGTCGCCATCATCGCCGAGACCAACCGCGCCCCCTTCGACCTGGTGGAGGCCGAGCAGGAGATCGTCGGGTTCCACACCGAGTACTCGGGGATGAGGTTCGCCATGTTCTTCCTCGCCGAGTACGTCAACATCTTCTCGATGTGCGCCATTGCCGCCACCCTGTTCCTGGGCGGCTGGAACGGGCCAACCTTCGAGGGGACGCTTCCGGGATTCGTCTCTGCCCTCCTCCCCACGGTCTGGTTCCTGGCCAAGACCTACTTCCTCATCTTCATCTTCTTCTGGATCAGGGCCACGCTTCCCCGTCTCCGCTACGACCAGCTGATGCAGCTGGGATGGAAGCGTCTCATCCCGGCCGCCCTGGGCTGGCTCGTCCTCTCCGCAGCCGTCATATCGTTCCGCCAATTCGGATCCCCCTGGAGCTAGTGATGGGTCTGGTCAAAGAGCTGATCAAAGGTCTCCGGGTGACCGGTGGGACCATGCTTCGCACCATCGCCGG
>DASUSU010000180.1:0-8216 GCA_036374915.1 Acidimicrobiia bacterium
ACCGGGCATAGCCCGGGCGGGGAGGACAAGTTCATGCAGAGGTACCTCAGCGGTCAGATCGTGACCATCAACGGGAGGACCACGTGAAGGGTCTCGAAGCCGACGATCCGATGGAGCTGGTCGGAATCGGCTACCCGGTCGACATCGCCGAGGAGACCGATCGGGAGACCGCCCGCTGCATCGTCGAGGAGTACGCCCTGACCGGGTTCGCCGCCAAGGAGATACTCGCCCTGTTCGCCTCGCCCCGGTACGGGCTTCCCCACGCCATCTACCGACGCCGGGGACAGGAGTTCGTCACCGGTCTCGTCGACTCGGTGTTCGGAGGGGCGAGATGACCACCGCCTACAACTGGCAGCTGGGACTGGACATGGACTACCGATTCGAGGGTGGTGGGGCGAGACGGCAATTCGCCGCGGTGTTCAACATCAACCGCTGCATCGCATGCCAGACCTGCACCATGGCCTGCCGCTCGACCTGGACCTTCTCGCCCGGTCAAGAGCTGATGTGGTGGAACAACGTGGAGACCAAGCCCTACGGCGGTTACCCCCGGCACTGGGATGTCAAGACCCTGGAACTGCTCGAGGAGGCAAACCCGGGCGGCCAGGTGTGGGACGCCGGTAACCGGTCCGAGGACGCCCCGTACGGCCGCTTCGAGGGGAAGACCATCTTCGAGGCGGCCGCTCCCGAGGAGCGGGCCGTGGGCTACCTGCCCGAGGACGAAGAGTGGAAGGCGCCGAACCGATTCGAGGATCACGGGACCGGTTGGTCGGCCAAGGGGGCGAGCCTGCCCGAGCACGAAGGCTGGTTCTTCTACCTGGCCCGGATCTGCAATCACTGCACCTATCCGGCCTGTCTCGCCGCCTGCCCCCGCAACGCCATCTACAAGCGTCCGGAGGACGGCATCGTCCTCATCGACCAGGAGCGGTGCCGCGGCTATCGCAAATGCGTCGAGGCCTGCCCCTACAAGAAGTCGATGTACCGCCCCACCACCGGGACGTCGGAGAAGTGCATCGGGTGCTATCCGCGCATCGAAGGCACCGACCCGTTGACCGAAGGCCAGCCCATGGAGGCGAGATGCATGTCGGCCTGCGTCGGCAAGATCCGGATGCAGGGACTGGTCGACGTGGAGGCGGACGGGACCTGGGTCGAGGACCCCGACCATCCCCTCTACTTCATGGTGCACGAGGAGCAGGTTGCGCTCCCCCTCTATCCCCAGTTCGGGACCCAGCCCAACATCTACTACATCCCGCCCCGCTGGGTGCCCCGCGACTACCTCCGCCAGATGTTCGGCCCGGGTGTGGACCGGGCGCTGGAGCGTTACACCAGACCGTCCCGTCGCCTGCTCGCCGCACTCCAGTTGTTCCGGGCCTCACAGCAGATCATCTTCTCCTTCGACGTGGAGGAGGGGGAGCGGATCGGAGAGGTCGTGGTGGGCGGCGAGCCCTACGAGATCTTCAACGACACCGCGGTCGGATTCGACGCCGACGGCCGGGAGTTCGTGCGAATAAGGGTGGAGGAGCCCCTTCACGAGCGCCCATTGAAGGTGAACTCGATATGACCACCGCCACCGAATCGCGCCCCCGTCTGGTCGAAGCCACCGGCCGGCTCGCCGTCTATTCACTGCTCTCGACCGGTTTCGCATACCCCGACCCCGCCCGGCTCGTCGTGCTCCGATCCAGGCTCGTCCCTGCGGTTGCCTCGATCCTGCTCCCGGCTCCGCTCGCAGACGCCTTCGCATCGGTTGCCAGAAACGTCCCTGTCGATCTCGACGTGGCGCGCCGGCACCACATGGCTCTGTTCCCCCCGATCGCATCTCAGGATGCGCCCGGATACGAGACGGGCTACCGGGGAGACGGCATCTTCCAACAGGCGGCGCTGATCGCCGATGTCTCCGGCTTCTATCGGGCCCACGGTCTGCGGGCGGGTGGCAACCAGAGGGAGCGACCCGACCACGTCACCGTCGAGCTGGAGTTCATGGCCGTCCTGGCCAGGAAGGAGGCTCTCGCCCTACGCGACGAGGCCGAGGAGAACGTGTCGGTGTGTCGGGAGAGCGCCGTCTCCTTCCTCAGCGACCATCTCGGATGTTGGGCCCCGGCCTTCGGTCGTCGCGCCGGCGCAGTCACCAGGAGCCCGTGGCTCGGGGCGCTCGGCGAGATGCTGGCGCTCTGGGTGGAGGCGGACATGGAGGCGCTCGATGTGCGGCCGGCCGAGGTCGTCGAAGGCCCGCTGCCCCAGGAACCGCCGGACGACGGTCTTTGCGGCCCGTGCCCGGTCCCGTCTCCCGAGGTGGGTCGATGAGGCCCCAGGCTTCACGGCTTGCCCCGATCCTGGCCCTGGTCCTCCTTGCCGCCCTGCTTCGGGTCACGGCCGCCAACCCGGCGATGGCCCAGACCCAGAGCGTCGGCGCCTGGCGGGTGGACAGCCAGCCGGTGATGGACGGGTTCGCCCCGGAATGGCAGTCGATCCTCCCGGTGTTCCTGCCCACCACCGCCCAGCAGGTGACGCCGCCCATGGGGGGAGGCACCGTGGAGCGAATCGGAGTCCGGGCTGTCCACTGGGAGGACCAGCTGTATGTGATGCTGGAGTGGTCCGATCCCACCCCGGACCAGGTGTCGGACCGATACGAGGCCTTCAGCGACGCCGCCGCCGTCCAGTTCCCGGCCGAGGCGGGCAGTGATGTGCCCTTCATCTGCATGGGCCAGGCCGATCAGGCGGTGAACATCTGGCAGTGGCGGGGCGATCAGCAGGGCGACCCCCCCGCCCTTCCCGACACCGGCTATGTGGACATGTACCAGTACTCCGACGACCTCTACTACACGGCGCGCCAGGCGGGCAACCCTCTCTCCCAGGTCGAAGACCGGTCGCCGGTGCAGAACCTCGTCGCCGGTGGTTTCGGCACGCTCGAGGTCACCGAGGTCGGCTCGCTTCAGGGTCATGGAGAGTACGAGGACGGACGGTGGACCGTCGTCTTCACCCGGCCCTTCCGGCCCAGCGGCGATCTGCAGCCTCTCTTCGACGGGGGCACCCCGGTGGACGTCGCATTCGCGGTGTGGGACGGATCGCGGCAGGAGCGGGACGGGCTCAAGTCGGTCTCCGCCTTCACTCAGCTGACCATCACACCCGAAGACCCGCCCCGGCGGGCTGTGCCCGCTTCCCAGGACTGGCCGGGATATTCCCCACCCAACCCTCTGCTCGCCATCGGTGTCGGCTTCGTCGTCGTCGCATTGATCGGCTCCGTCCTGGGCTGGGCCTTCCTGAGCCGGGGCAAGAGGAGATCGGATGCGCCCGAGGAATAGCCGTCTCCTGCCCCAGGGCCTTCTCCTGATGCTGGCCGTGTCGGTGCTGGCCGAGCTGTTCCTGCTCAGGACGGCGACCCGCACCCTGATCCACATCCCCGGTGTAGGCGACCTGGAGGCCCCGATCCGTGTCGTCGCCGAGGTGGGCAGGTTCGCCTACTACCTGGCGGTCGTCTCGGTGACGGTCACGCTGGCCATCCTCGGTCTCCGTCATGTTCGGAGCGCGAGCCCATGGCGTGTCATCGCCGGTGTGATGACTCTTGCCCTGCTCCTGATTGCCGCCGCGGTCCGGCTCGAGGGTGTTCGCCCGGAAACGGCGGGATGGCTCACCCTGGTCGTGCTGGTGGTGGTCACGTCGACGACGTGGCGCGGGGTCGAATCGATCCCGGTCGGCCTGTTCGTCCTCGGATCGGTGGCAGCCGGGTGGAGCTCACTGGGGCAGGTCGCCGGCAGCGGGCTGACCGGCACCCAGGTGGACATGCTGGTGCTGGCCGCCGAGAGCCTGCTGGTGCTCGCCGGGGCAACCTCTCCTCTCCTGCTGGGAAGACCGCCGACCAGGTCGGCGCTGGTCGCCGGGGCGGGCGCCACGGTGCTGATCGCTGCGGCCTCCGCCGGCGGTGCCTCGACGTTCTCGATCATGGTCCTGTGGAACTTGGGAGTCCCGGGGTGGCTGCCCGGAATCGCTTTCGCCCTGGCCTTCGGCGGGGTGGTGACCGCGATCTGGTCGGCCATGGCGAGCGGCGACCGTGTCACCGCAACCGGCATCGTGCTCCTGCTCGGTGGGGGCGTCGGGCTGATCAGCACCTATCAGACCGGGCTGGCGCTCGCAGCCATCCTGCTGCTCGCCGAGCCGGGGACGACGCATCGAGAGCAAACGGCGGAGGTGGGGAGCACGGCCGACTACGCGCTGGCCGGGTCACCCCTGACCTGAGAATGCCCGGGTCGCCGACCGAGGACTCGTTCCGGACCATCATCGAGCCGTTTCGCGTTCATTCGGTGGAGCCGATCGATCTCCCCACCCGGGACGAGCGCCGGGCCGCACTGGAGCTCGCCCACCACAATCTGTTCGGGCTCAGAGCCAGCGATGTGATCATCGACCTCCTCACCGACTCGGGAACCGGCGCCATGTCGACCAGCCAGTGGGCAGGGATGATGAAGGGCGACGAGTCATATGCAGGGAGCAGGTCCTATGAGCGCTTCCGCGACACGGTCGCGTCGATCACCGGCTTCCCCGAGGTGATCCCGACCCACCAGGGCCGTGCCGCGGAGCGGATCCTGTTCAGTGTCATGGTCGAGAGCGGCGACGTCGTCCCGTCCAACACCCACTTCGACACCACTCGGGCCAACATCGAGTACTCCGGCGCCGAGGCACGGGACCTGGTCGTGGCCGAGGCTCGCGACACCCAGTCCGAGTACCCGTTCAAGGGCAACATGGACGTCACCGCGCTGCGCCGCACCATCGCCGAGGTCGGGGTGGAGCGGGTGCCTCTGGTCATGGTCACCGTGACCAACAACTCAGGCGGGGGCCAGCCGGTGTCGATGGCGAATCTCCGTGAGGTTCGCGCCGTCTGCGATCGTCATGGCATACCGCTGATCCTCGACGCCTGTCGCTTTGCCGAGAACGCCTGGTTCATCAAGGTACGGGAGCCCGGCTACCAGGACCACAAGCCCGAGGACATCGCCCGGGAGATGTTCTCCCTGGCCGACGGAGCCACCATGTCGGCCAAGAAGGACGGGATGTCGAACATCGGTGGATTCCTCGCGCTGAATGACCCCGATATCGCCGCGGCATGCCGCAACCTGCTCATCCTCACCGAGGGGTTCCCCACCTACGGGGGAATGGCCGGCTACGACCTCGAAGCAGTAGCCGTGGGTCTCTGGGAGGCGCTGGACGAGGACTATCTCCGCTACCGGATCCGCTCCACCGCCTACCTGGCCGACCTCGCCCAGTCGGCCGGCGTTCCCACCATACGGCCGGCCGGGGGCCACGCGGTCTACATAGATGCCACCCGGCTCCTCCCTCACATCCCTCCCGCGCAGTACCCGGCCCAGACACTGGCCTGCTCCATCTACCTCGAAGGCGGGGTGCGGGGAGTCGAGATCGGCTCGGTCATGTTCGGCAAGCCCCGGGGCGACGGGACGGAGACACCGGCGGCGATGGAACTGGTTCGTCTCGCCATACCCCGGCGCACCTACACCCAGAGCCACATCGACTACGTGGGCGAGGTCCTGGCGGTGGTGGCTGCGGGGGCAGAGCGCCTCACCGGTTTGAGGATCGTCGAGCAGGCGCCCTGGCTTCGACACTTCACCGCCAAATTCGCCCCTATCGCCTGACCGTACCGAATCTGATAGACACCCCGGCGTGTCCAGAGATGGAAGTCTGGTGTCATCACGCCGGCCGGCCCTGATTGCGCTGGCGGTCGTGCTGGTCGCGGCGTGTGGCGGCGCCCGGGGGGGAGACACCGCCGGCACCGGCACCGCAACCGGTAGCTCGTTGCAGGGGGAGCTGTTGGTCTCGGCCGCCGCCTCGTTGGCGGACGTCTTCGCCGAGCTCGGCTCGGAGTTCGAGATGGCCCACCCCGGGGTGGAGGTGCAGCTCAACCTGGGGAGCAGTGCATCGTTGCGCCAACAGGTGCTCGAGGGCGCACCCGTCGACGTGTTCGCCTCCGCCGACACCGCGAACATGGCCCGGCTGGTGGACGCCGGCGAGGCGGCGGGAGAGCCCGTGACCTTCGCCCGGAACAGGATGGAGATCGCGGTCCCGGCCGGGAACCCGGCCGGGATCACAGGGTTGGTCGACTTTGCCGACCCCGGGCTGCTCGTCGGACTGTGCGCCGAGCAGGTTCCCTGTGGGACCTACGCCCGGGAGGTGCTGAGCAACGCCGGGGTCACTCCCTCCGTCGACAGCAACGAGCCCGACGCCCGGGCACTCCTGACCAAGGTCGAGGCAGGAGAGCTGGACGCAGGGATCACCTATCTGACCGACGTGCTCTCCACCGGCGGGGGCGTGGAGGGCATCGCCATACCCGAGGAGGTCAACGTCCTGGCCGACTACCCGATCGCGACCCTGGCCGGTGCCCCCAACCCGGAGATCGCCGCCCGCTTCGTCGACTACGTCCTCTCCGGAGAAGGGCAGGCGATCCTCGACGGCTACGGTTTTTCCTCACCTTGACCCACAACTCGCCGGAGCGGCGGCGCCGCGGTGCTCGCCCTCCCCTCGTCCTCGTCATTCTGGGCTGTCTCGGCCTCGCCCTGTTCATCATTCCGCTCGCCGGGCTCCTGGCGCGGACGCCGTGGTCGGAGCTGCCCCGGCTCCTGGGCGGAGACCTGGTCACCGATGCGCTCAGGCTGTCCCTCGCCACCTCGCTGCTGGCGACCCTGATCGCGGCGGTGATCGGGGTGCCACTGGCCTGGTTGATGGCCAGGGTGGAATTCCCCGGGCGGTCTCTGATCCGCGCTGTGGTGACCCTGCCCCTGGTGCTGCCGCCCGTTGTCGGTGGTGCGGCACTTCTCTTCGCCCTGGGGCGTCGGGGGTTGATCGGCGAGCCGCTCGCCGATCTGACCGGGCTGGTGCTCCCGTTCTCCACCTCCGGAGTGGTCCTGGCCAACACATTTGTGGCCATGCCGTTCCTGGTCATCACGGTCGAAGCCGCGCTTCGCAACCTGGACCACCGCTACGAGGCGGCGGCCGCCACTCTCGGCGCCGGGCGCTGGACGGTGCTGCGCCGGGTGACGCTGCCCATGATCGGACCGTCCCTGGTGGCGGGCCTGACCCTGACCTGGGCCAGGGCCCTGGGGGAGTTCGGAGCGACGATCACCTTTGCCGGGAATCTCCAGGGACGGACCCAGACCCTCCCCTTGGCGGTGTTCGTGGCCGTGGAGAGCGACCGAGACACGGCGGTGGCGCTGAGCCTGGTGATGGTCGCGGTGTCCCTGGGAGTGCTGGTGCTGCTCCGGGAGCGATGGTGGAAGGCGCTGTAGGCGGCTCCGGCCTCGAGGCGAGCTTCGTGGCGCGTCGCGGGCCGGGTTTTCGGCTCGTCCTCTCCCTCTCCATACCACCGGGGAGCACGGTCGCCTTGCTCGGTCCCAATGGGGCGGGCAAATCCACCGCGGTCGACGTGCTCGCCGGCCTGCTCCCCATCGAGACGGGACGGGTCGCTCTGGGCGGGGTCACCCTCGACGAGCCTGTCAATGATCGCTTCGTCCCTCCGGAGCAGCGGAACGTCGGAGTCGTGTTCCAGGACTATCTCCTGTTCCCGCATCTGACCGCGGTCGAGAACGTCGCCTTCGGTCTGCGCAGTCGTGGTCTGTCCCGCGAGCTGGCGCTGGGGCGCGCCGGCGACTGGCTGGAGCGGTTGGGGCTGTCCGAGATGGCGAGGCGCCGACCGGGTGAGTTGTCCGGCGGCGAGTCGCAGCGTGTGGCCTTGGCCCGGGCCCTGGTGACCGAGCCCGACCTGCTGCTTCTCGACGAGCCGCTCTCCGCGCTCGATGTCACCACCCGGGCCCGGCTCCGCCGCGATCTCGCCGAGCACCTCGAGGGCTTTCCGGGACCGCGTCTCCTGATCACTCATGACCCGACGGAGGCGCTCCTGCTCGCCGAGGAGATCCACGTCCTCGAGGAGGGAGAGGTGACTCAGACAGGCTCGGCGGACGACATCCGGCTGAGACCCCGAACTCAATACGTGGCCGACCTGGCGGGATCCAACCTGCTCGTCGGCACCGCGTCCGGGGGACGGGTCGCGCTGGACACCCACGAGCTCCACATCTCGTCCCAGGTGGAGGGTGATGTGCTGGTGACGATCCGCCCCTCCGCCATCTCGGTCCATCGGCGTCGACCGGAGGGGAGCCAGCGCAACTCGTGGCCGACCAGGATCGAGCTGATCGAGCGAATCGGGGAGCGGGTCCGTCTTCGCGTCGGGC
>DASUSU010000181.1:0-6606 GCA_036374915.1 Acidimicrobiia bacterium
ATACCGCGCCCGGGAGCCGTGGGAGCCCCCCGACTGGTGGAATCGCTAGGAGCTTTCATCAGGTCGTCAGCATCTCACCCCACTGCCACTGAGCGTCCGACCTCGCCTAACATGCTCTATCGGCTGGTCGTCGCCGGAAACCCCTGCGACAATTGGAAAATCCCGCGCCCGTAGCTCAATTGGATAGAGCGTCTGACTACGGATCAGGAGGTTGGGTGTTCGAGTCGCCCCGGGCGCGCTGACAGGACTCGCTGCGTGAGCGAGGGTTCCGCCTGTAGGTTCTGAGGCCGCCACCAATCAAATATCGGCCTGGCTCCACCGCTTCCCATCACTACCGTCGCCCGACGTGGACGAGCCCGATTTCTCCCATCTCGCCGCTTTGCACCAGCTCGGGGACGACCCGATACCCCAAGTCGTGCTCGATGTCGCGGCGGGGGATACGGTCGAGCTGGTCTGGCGCAACGACCTCGGTGGGCTCACCTTTGGGTTCGACGATCGCTTCGTCAAGTGGAATCCGCGATCGACCGGGATCGATCTCGATCGTGAGCGGGTCCGGCTGGAGTGGATCGCGCCACGGCATCCGGCACCGCGCGTAATCGATTGGGGTGACGACGAGACGGCACAGTGGCTCCTCACCTCTGCTCTGCCCGGCGACTCCGCCGTCGGAGACACATGGCGTGCCCGGCGGCCCGAGGCGATCGCTGCCATCGCGACCGGGCTGCGGGCCATCCATGCGATCCCCGTCGACGATTTCCCTCAGGACTGGACAGCGCAGGTGTGGGTCGGCCGGCGCCCGGAATCGCTGGGATCGTCTCCACCTGTGGACGACCCGGTGCTGGTTCATGGCGATGCGTGCGCCCCGAACACCCTCGTCTCCCTCGGCGGCGAGTGGGTTGGTCATGTCGACTTTGGCGACCTCGCGGTCGGAGACCGCTGGGCGGACCTCGCCATTGCGTCGCTCAGTCTCGACTGGAACTTCGGCGAGGGCCATCAAGACGAGCTCTTCGGGGCGTATGGCATCGAGCCCGACGATGAGCGCATGCGTTACTACCGCGCGCTGTGGCACCTGGAGTCGTGAACTCGGTCGCCTCGTAATCCCCGGTCGGCTTCCTGTCCCGGCGACGACAGGGCGGCTAGGTGTGCTCCGGCTCGGTCGCCTCGACGTCGGTCCACTCGAGAGCGAGTGGTTTGGGCACCTCGATGGCCGGCGTGGCAATTTCTCCGGCCGGAACCTGTTGCATGAGCGGAGACGGGCTCCGGTTCACCAGCAGCCGGAATACGTCGGGTCGGTTGTAGTGCCCGGCGAGGTCGTGGCGCAGCTTCATGCGGATGCCAACGTCGAGGTCCATGTCGGCGTAGACGATCGTCTCCTCGTTGCCGACCACCGGTCCGGCGGCGAGACGGGTGTCGGGGGCGACGATGCACGACCCGCCACCCACCCCATCTCGGGAGAGGAACTCGCGGTCGTCATCGGAGAACGGGATCATCTCGCGGATTCGGTCGTCGACCACCGCCGAGGCGCTGATGACCCACGCCTTCGACATCTGGGCGAAGGCCTTGGCCGCATTGAGGGAGATCTCGGGCATGGGCAGCGCGATCTTGGGGAAGTGGTTCGGCCAGGCCATGACATGGACTCGCGTCGCCTCAGCGGTCAGAGCGAAGATCGCCAGCGGGTTGGAGTTCTCGCCGCACATCAGACCCGAGACCGGGCCGAAAGGCGAGTCGAAGACGCCAAAGGTGTCGGGCCCTCCCGGAGCGTGAACCAGTCGTTCGCCCACGGTGGGAACCAACTTTTGGTGCTTGCCGACGTACCCCTCGGTGGGGCTGATGAAGACCTGCGTGTTGTACATCGTCCCGAATGTCCCCGGGCCTTTCTCGCACACGCCCATCACGACGTAGGTGCCGGCCGCCTTGGCGGCGGCGGCCAGGGCGGCGATCTCCTTGCCGGGGACCTCGACCGAGTTCTTGAACAACTCCACCGAGAACCGGGTGGCTTGGCGGTCGGTCCCGGGATGGAAGTGGAACCAGATCGGATGGGCTGGAATGAACCCCTCGGGAAAGCCGACGATCTCGGCGCCATTGCGACCGGCCTCGGAGATCAGCGCGACGGCCTTCGCCACCGAGGCGTCCCGGTCCAAGAACACCGAAGCCGCCTGGACTGCCGCCCCGCGAATCGTCACGGGCTCATCGCTCATCGCGCGCTTCTCCTTTGGCGTCGTGCGGCGGAGATTGGCACGTCAGCCCGACGGCGCCAAGACAAAGGGCTGCTTTCACTACCGCGCGTCCGTGGGCCGAGGCGGGCAGTGGCTAGAGCTGGTCCTGGGCTTATCCCAAGCCACACGCGCAGATTCGGTCAGGTTCCCCATTCGGCTGGGGGCTCGGCGGTCCCCGGCTCGAAGTGCCAATACTCCCTGAGTCTCCGGCACAGGCCCTCCGCGTCGAAGTCGAGGAGGAGGCAACCCGGGAGCGTGACGTCGTCTCCGTCCACCTTCATGTTGGTCCAGAATTCGACAGCCACCCGGGCGCCGTCGACGAAGGGTCGGCCCATCCGCACCCGGGCATCGGACTGGGTGCCGGTCACCGACTCCCAGTAGACCCGGACCCCGTCCCTGCCCCGGTGAGGCTCCTCGAAGATGTTGGAGCGGTAGGTCGCATCCGGTGTGAACAGGGCGGCCGCCGCCTCGGCATCCCGCTCTTCCCAGGCCTTCCTGTATGCCTCGATCCAGTCGTCCACTTTCCCCGACATCGATGCTCCTTTCGCGCTCGGAATCTACCGGGGCGCCAAGACGCCAGACGCGATCAGGGGCGGTCGGCTCGGAGGATCTCGTGGCGGCGGTCGTCGATCGGGTTGTCCGGCTCCAACTCCCCGCGAGCCACGAGGTGAAAGCCGGCGGCGAGGAGCGCCCTCCACGACGCCTGGTTCGCCGAGGACACCGGGACGATGACGCAGGAGGCCTCCGGGTTCGTCTCCCAGATGCTGGCCACGAACGCGGAGATGATCGCGGTGCCCAGGCCCCTTCCGGTGAGGGCCGGGTCGCCGATCAGGTAGTCGATGGTCACCGCGTGGTCGGGCACGGTCAGCACCGGCGCCAGCTCTTCGATGTACTCGGGATAGTCCTCGAAGCGCGAGTACTGGACCAGACCGATCGGCTCGCCATCGAGAAGGGCGAGGTGGTCCTCACCCGGCTCTCTGCCGTCGGCGGCGGGACCGAAGTCACGGGCCACCGCCTCGAGGGTGGAGTCGTGGTTCCACCAACGGGCAACGTGCGGTTGGGCCAGCCAGGAGGCAAGAAGCGGGAAGTCGGCCCGGGTCACCCGTCGGAACGTCACGACCCCCATCTGCGGCAACGTAGCACCAGGTCTGGGAGGTCAGGCGAGGATGACCACGATCGCCTGGGCGAGGAGGATCTTGGTGATGGTCGCCACCGGATAGACGGTGGCGTACCCGGTGTTGGGCAGGTCGCTGCCGGTTCGCTCGACGGCAAAGGCGAGCACCGCGGGCTGGGTGACCAGACCGCCGACCACGCCGGCGAGGACACCGGTCGGGGTGCGAAGCAGAAAGACGCCGCCGAGGATGACGAGCAGGGCAGACAGCGTGGTCACGACCGCACCGAGCAGGAGGAGCTCGAGCCCGGCGCCCTGGGCGAGAGTATCGACGAAGGCGTACCCGGAACGGGTCCCCACCCCGGCCAGAAAGAGCACCGCCCCGAGCTGACGCAAGGTGAGGCTGGCGTTGTAGGGGAGCTGCCAGGTGAACGGCCCGGTGTGACCGAGCGCGCCGACCAGGAGACCGACCAGCAGCGGGCCCCCGGCCGGGCCGAGGGTGAAGCTGCCGCCGGGGAGAGGGATGGGAACCATCCCGAGGAGAAGCCCCGCCACGATGCCGAGACTGAACGAGGCGACGTCGATCTCGGACAGCTTCCGGTACGAGTCCCCGAAGTACGCACTGAGCGACGACATGCGATCCCGAGGGGCCACCACCCTGATCCGGTCGCCCAACTCGAGCACCGTGTCGGCTCGGGCCATCCGGTCGACGTCACCCCGTCGGACCCGGGTGATGATCGCGCCGAACCTGCCCAACAGACCGAGGTCCCCGATGGTGCGACCGACCAGGGCGTCGTTGGACACGAAGATGCGCCGGTAGTCGATGTCGGTGCGGTCGAGAGCCAGGTCCACTGCCGCCGGCTCGCCGAGCGCGTCCACCACCCGCCCGACGTCGCTGCTCTCGCCGATCACAGAGAGGACGTCACCATGTTGGAGCACGGTGTCGGGGCGGGGGATCTCGACATCCTTGCCGTCGGCATGCCTGGTGAACAGCACCCGCCATCCCGTCTCCTGCATCAGGGCGGCCAGGGCGATCCCCACGTATCTCTCCTCGGTGACCACCACCGAGGTCCGGATCAGGTCCTCCGCACTCGACCCGTCGGCCTGCTCGGATGTCCCTGCCCCGGGTCGCACCCGTCGCAGCAGGTAAACGGCCATCACCATTCCCAGGACCCCGAACGGGTAGCTCATCGAGTACCCGATCACCGGCTCGGCCACGGCCCGGTCCACGTCGGCCGGCGGAGCGGTGTCGGTTTGGTACTGGAGGACGGCCGCCAGGGCCGGGGTGTTGGTCAGCGATCCGGTGTAGACGCCCGCGGCGAACGAACCCTCGATTCCCAGCACCCGCGCCCCGCCCAGGGTGACCGTGCACGCCACCACCAGCACCATCACCACCAGGGCATTGTCTTTGGCTCCGCCATGTCGGAAGGAGGACACGAACCCGGGTCCGGCGGAGAGGCCCACGGTGTAGACGAAGAGAATGAGACCGAGGAGGTAGACCAGGTCGGGCAGCCGCATGTCGGGATGCAATGCGCCGATGCCGAGCCCGACGAAGAGAACCGCGGAGATGCCGAGGCTGAAGCCGCCGATCCTGATCCGACCGACGATGTACCCGCCGCCCAGGACGACGAAGAGCAGCAGTAGCGGGTTCTCCAAGAGCAGTTCGGTCATCGGCTTCCCGCGCTGATGGCGTGATGCAGAGCGGGTCGGCGCGGCGCGTACCGGCTATGCGCGGGCGGAGCGTAGCCTCATCCTCACCCTCACATTGGAGATCCGATGAGATCACTGACGTTGCACGGGATAGTCCCCACCAAGCCGGTCCATTGGGACCTGACCACACCCGAGCTCTACGAGCAGACCCTCCGCCGCGGTGAAGGCGAATTGGCCCACCACGGGGCACTCGTGGTGGACACCGTGCCCTACACCGGCCGCAGCCCGCGGGACAAGTACGTCGTCCGCGAGGAGAGCACCGAGGCCGACATCTGGTGGGGTGATGTCAACCACCCGATGGAGCCCGAGGTCTACGAGGCTCTCTATCAGCGAGTCGCCGAGCATCTTGGCGCCCGCGAGCTGTATGTGCAGGACCTCTATGCCGGGGCCGACCCGAAGAACCGTCTCTCGGTCCGGGCGATCACCGAGAGCCCTTGGCACTCACTGTTCTGCCGAAACATGTTCATCCTGCGCAGGAAATTCGACATCTCCGACGAGATCGAGGCTTTCGTGCCCGACTTCACCATCGTGCACGCTCCCACCTTTCAGGCCGATCCGGCGAGGGACGGGACCCGCAGTGAAGTCTTCATATGCATCAGCTTCGAGCACAAGGTGCTGCTCATCGGCGGCACCACCTACGCCGGCGAGATGAAGAAGTCGGTGTTCTCGGTGATGAACTACCTGCTCCCCAAGCGCGATGTGCTCTCCATGCACGCCTCGGCCAGCGTGGGAAGGGAGCGAGGCGACACCGCGGTGATCTTCGGCCTGTCCGGGACCGGCAAGACCACCCTGGCCACCGATCCCGCCCGTCTCATGGTCGGCGACGACGAGATCGGATGGGGGGCCGATGGCGTGTTCAACATCGAAGGCGGCTCCTACGCCAAGACAATCGACCTGTCGCCGAAAGACGAGCCGCTGATCTATCAGGCCGCCACCCAGTTCGAGACGATCCTCGAGAACGTGGTGATCAGCCCCGACACCCGACGCCCGCTGTTCGGCGACGGCTCGAAGACCGAGAACACCCGCTGCGCATATCCGCTGACCCATCTCCCCAACGCCGAGCCGAGCATGACCGGCCCGCATCCGAAGAGCATCGTCTACCTGTCCGCCGACGCGTTCGGGGTCCTTCCCCCGATCTCGTTGCTGACCCGCGAGCAGGCGATGTACTACTTCATCAGCGGCTACACGGCGAAGCTGGCCGGGACCGAGCGGGGCGTGACCGAGCCCTCCGCTACTTTCTCCCCGTGCTTCGGCGCCCCGTTCTTGCCGCTGCCCCCGTCCTACTACGCCAACGTCCTGGCCGGGAAGATCGAAGAGCACGACTGCCGGGTCTGGATGATCAACACAGGTTGGACCGGCGGCCCGCACGGGGTGGGATCCCGGATCCGGATCCCCTACACCAGGGCAATGCTCAATGCCGCCCTCGAAGGCGCCCTCGATGACGTCGAATACGTCGAGGACCCGATCTTCGGGCTGGCCGTCCCCACCTCGGTTCCAGACGTGCCCGACGAACTCCTGATTCCCCGCTCCACCTGGAGCGATCCCGCTGCGTTCGACGACCAGGCCCGGTCC
>DASUSU010000182.1:0-3122 GCA_036374915.1 Acidimicrobiia bacterium
GTTCAACGAGGACTTCCTGGGCGACTTGGCCGCCTTTGACTGGCTGACCGTGTCCGTCAGGATCGCCCTGGCGGCCATCGTGGCTATCTGCGTCTGGGACGCATACCAGGGATTCGTTGGCGCGCGACGGGCGAGAGATCGGAGCCGGGCCCACCGCGACCCGGCACCGACGCGGTGACTCCCGCCTGTCCAACCGACGGGTCAGTGGACGACGTCGTAGACCAGCTTCTGGATCCCGTTGCGGTAGCTCTCGCTCTCGACCAGCGTCAGCATCTGCTTGTCCTTGTCGGTGTCGCTGAACATCCGCTTCCCGGCGCCGAGCAGCAACGGGAAGACCAGCAGGTGGTAGCGGTCGATCAGCCCGGCGTCGGAGAGATTCCGGCTGAGTGTGGCGCTGCCATGGACGATGATCGGACCGCCCTCCGTTCTCTTCAGCCCGGCTACCTCGTCGAGTGAGCGGAGGATCGTGGTCTCGGACCAGTTCGAGACGAGATCGTCCTGGCTGAGGGTGGTCGAGACGACGTACTTGGGCATGACCTTGTAGTCGGCAAACTCCTCCATGTCGGGCCAGATCGGGGAGAAGGCCTCGTAGCTGATCCGGCCCATCATCAGAGCACTGGCTTCCTCCTGCTCCCGGCCCTTGATCTCGTAGGCCTCCTCGACGAATTCGAGGTCCTTGAAGGTCCACCCGCCGCTGCGATGAGTCTCCGCACCGCCCCCTCCCGGGGAGTCGACCACGCCGTCGAGCGAAACGAACGCGGTGTAGATCAGGGTGCGCATGTGCTGTCTCCTTCCGTTGGGGTGCCTTTACAGGTACTACGAACGGGCGGGCCCCAAATCGACAGGCGCGACAACTCTGTTACATAGGTCGGGGTCTCTCAATCGGCGTCGGCAAGAGGACCCGCCCAGGGCATCACCCGCCCCATCGGTCAACGCATAGCCAACACGTCCCGGAGCTTGCCCGCGAACGCCTCCGGATCGCCCATCTGACCGTACTCACCCCCCAGGAAACCTCCATGGTTGCTGGGGAAGATCACCGGCTCGACGCCGAGACGCTCGGCCACGGCGAACGCGCCGCGGTTCGCCAGCTCACCCTCCGACTCGACGCCGGCGGCCGGGACGATCCTGGTGGATGCGCCGCGCAGGGCATCGAAGTCGGGCTCATACGCTATGGACCCGACCAGGGCGAGGCCCAGGAGGGGGTCGGTTCGTGACCCATCGTCCTCGGTCGGGAGGCCGAACATCGCCGGGTCGGGGGCGGGCTGCTCCGCGAAACCGGCGTCGAACTCGCCGCGATAGCTGACGAGCGCAATGAAATGTGCCATGCCAGCGCCCCATCCACGTTGTTTGTAGGTCTCGTTGACCGCACCAGCAGCCGCCAGCGTTGCCTCGCGGTCGGGGAGGAGTGTCGGGAGCGGCGGCTCGTGCGCCACGAGGGTCCGCACGTCCTCGGGGTACCGGGCGACGAGTGCCAGGCCGTTCACCGCTCCTCCACTGCTAGCGAAGAGGTCGACTGGCCCGCCCCCGAGCTCCTGGATTATCCGGTGGAGGTCGTCGGCGTGTTGCTCGGGCGTGGGTGGGGTGGTCGGCTCGGTCAGTTGACTGCGCTCACTCCCGCGCGGGTCGTAGGTGACCACGGTCCGGTCGGTGAAGTGGCCCGCCAGGGTGCCAAAGCCGGCAGCGGCCATCGGCGAACCGGTCAGGAATAGGGGAATGGCGTCCGGCGTGCCACCGGGCCGAACGTCGTAGGTGAGCGTCGCCCCGGGCACATCCAGCGTGCGCGTCGTCTCTTCGGTCAGGTTCATCGAGTTGCTCCTTTGATGGTCAGATGCCATCGGTCAGGCGGTCTCGGCCAGGATCGCGTCGATCTGGCCGACGGCCAGTGTCAGGCCCTCCTCCATGCCGAAACCGAGGAGCTGCTCCATGGCCTCCGTACTCCCGAAGATGCTCACGATCGACATCCGGGTTCGACCGTCGCCGACATCCTCGATCGTGACCCGGAACTCGTTGGTCGGCATCTCCGTGTTGGGCGAGCCGTCCTCGTTGGCGAAGCCGTCGCGGACGACCAGGGCGTGCGGGGGATCGACCTCTTGGACCTCCCAGTACGCACGCGGCTGATCGCCCTCGGGCCCGGTCATGTGGTATTCGACGCGGCCGCCTGGTTTCAGTTCGTGCCTGGTGAAGGTTGCGGGGTAGGTCGGCGGGCCCCACCAGCGTTCGAGCTGGCGCGGGTCCGACCACAGCTGCCAGACCCGCTCGGGTGAGGCGTCGAACTCGGCGTCGAGGGTCAGGCTCAGGGCATGCGGATCCTTGCGGACTGCTGTCACGGTCATCGGTCTGTCTCCCTGGTGTCTTCGTTGACGAGCTGGGTCATTCGGTCGATCCGACCGCGCCACATCTCCTCGTATTGGTCGAGGAGTCGGCGCGCCACGCGAAGCCCCTCGACGTTGGTGCGGACGACCTTGCGTCGTCCGATGCGCTGCTTCGTGACCAGACCCGCCCGCTCCAGGATGGCGACGTGCTTCTGAACCGCCGCAAAGCTCATCGGGTAGTGGCTCGCCAACTCGGCGACACCCTCCTCCGAATCGATGGCGCGACGCACGATGTCGCGGCGGGTGTGATCCGCCAGCGCACCGAACATGCGGTCGAAGTCGGGGAGGACGCTTTGCATTAATACAACCATACGGTTGTATTATGCGGTCGTCAAGCCACTGAGCAGTCGTCCCCGCAGGGGGCAGGGCTGTCGAGATCGAGGGGTAGGCTGGAAGTATGAGCGTCGATCTGGAAGAGCTGCGACTGTTGCGTCAGGCCCGTGATCGGAAGGACCGTGAGTACGCCCAGCCGCTCGACGTCCCGGCGTTGGCCCGCACCGCGCTGATGTCGCCGGCCCACTTCAGCCGCCGGTTTCGGGCGGCCTACTCCGAGACTCCCTACTCATACCTGATGACGCGGCGAATCGAGCGGGCCAAGGCGCTGCTACGCCGGGGCGACATGAGCGTGACCGAGGTCTGTTTCGCGGTGGGCTGCTCGAGTCTCGGCTCGTTCTCCGCCCGGTTCACCGAGCTGGTCGGGGAGACACCGAGCTCGTACCGCGCTCGCAACCACGACGAGGTGCGCGGGGT
>DASUSU010000183.1:0-5441 GCA_036374915.1 Acidimicrobiia bacterium
GCCGGGTATGGTCAATGGAGATGCGATCCAACAGCGCCGGAGGCCCGCTCGTGGTGGCCGCTCACCGTCTGCCCGTGGCCTGGGACGAGAAGACCGGCAAGTGGAGCCCCAGCCCCGGCGGCCTGGTTTCGGCCCTGACCCCGGTGTTGCGCGAGCGGGGCGGGGTCTGGGTCGGCTGGAGCGGCGCCGCCGGCGGAGAGTCCCGTTCGTTCCAGGCGGCCGGGATCAAGAACCGGCCCGTGGTGCTGTCCGAGTCGGAGATCGCCGATCATTACGACGGCTTCTGCAACGGGACGATCTGGCCCCTCTATCACGATGCGATCCGCCCCCTCGAGTTCCACCGCCACTGGTGGCGTCCGCATCAGGAGATCAACGCCCGCTTTGCCGCGGCCGCCGCCAAGACGACCACCCGGGAAGGGACGATCTGGGTGCACGACTACCAGCTGCAACTGGTCCCCGCCATGTTGCGGGAGCGTGTTCCCGGGGCCCGGATCGGCTTCTTTCTCCATATCCCCTTCCCCCCGGTCGACATCTTCGAACGGCTCCCCTGGCGAAAACAGGTGCTCGAAGGGCTGCTCGGCGCCGACTACCTGGGGTTTCAGACCCGACGCGCCGTGCTCAACTTCGCTGCCGCCGCACGTGAGATCGTCGGGGCGCGCGGGCCCGCCTCGTGGCTCGAGTACGACGGGCGACACATCCGCGCTCAGGCCGTGCCGATCTCACTCGACGTCGCCCGGAGCCGGGCTGCAGGGCGCACCCCCGATGCGACCGCCGCCGCCGAACGGCTTCGCCACGATCTGGGCGACCCCGAGCGGGTGATCCTCGGTGTCGACCGCCTCGACTACACCAAGGGGATCGATCTCAGGCTTCGCGCCTTCGAGGTCATGCTGCAGAGACACCCGGAGCTGATCGGCAAGGTGTCGTTCGTCCAGATCGCGGTCCCGAGCCGGGAGGACGTTGGCGAGTACCAGACGATCAGACGCAAGGTCGAGGAGATGGTGGGACGGATCAACGGCCGTTTCGCCCGCGCCTCGTGGACCCCGATCCACTATCTGTACCGCAACTACGCCTTCGATGACCTGGTCGGGGCCTATCTCGCCGCCGACGTGATGATGGTCACCCCGCTCCGGGACGGCATGAACCTGGTGGCGCTCGAGTACGTGGCGACCCGGAGCGAGAACAGCGGCGCCCTGATCCTCAGCGAGTTCGCCGGCGCCGCCGAGCGTCTCACCGATGCCCTGATCGTCAACCCTTACGACCTCGACGGGCTGGCAGTCGCGTTGTACGACGCGGTGAGGATGGATCGCGACGAGCAGTCCCGGCGCATGGCCCGGCTGCGGAGGGCGGTGGGACGTTGGGACGTGCATTCCTGGGCCCGCCACAACATCGAGGCCATCGAGGGATGATCGAGGATCTGGCCGCAGCCCCACGGCTGCTGGTGGCCAGCGATTTCGACGGCACTCTGGCCGAGATCGTGGCCGACCCCGACCTGGCCATCCCACTGGCACGGTCCAAGTCGGCGCTGGAGGACCTGGCCGAGCTGGCCGGCACCACCGTCGCCATCATCAGCGGGCGGAGACGATCCGAGCTCGAGGAGCGCTTCGGTCACCCTGGTTTCGTCCTGATCGGCGAGCATGGGGCCGACCACGGCGTGGGCACCGGGCCCGAGTCCCCGGCTCTCGCCGCGGCGCGTCTCCTGGTCGAAGCCATCGCCCGGGTCACGCCCGGGGCGAGGGTCGAGCACAAGACCCGCTCGGTGGGGTTCCACTACCGACAGGTGGCCGAGCCCGATGAGGCGCTGTCCGCCCTGCGGCTGCAGGCGGCCGCCATCGAGGGGTTGAGGACGGTCGAAGGCAAGAAGATCATCGAGTTGACCGACTCGCCGATGAGCAAAGGTGCCGCGCTCGCCGAGCTGAAGGAGTCGCTGGCGACGCCCCGTGTGCTGTTCATGGGTGACGATGTGACCGACGAGACTGCATTCGCCGTTCTCGGCCAGGACGACATCGGCGTTCACGTCGGCGTCGGCCCCACCCTGGCCGATCACATCGTGCCCGACCCGTCCGCGCTCGCCGACCTCCTCGACACCCTCCTCGCACTCCGGGCGGGCCAGACGGCGTCGTGACAGGCCGAGCGGGACATCTGGAACCGGGGAGCGGAGCCTCGAATACTCGGTTCCATCTCTAGTCTTGGACAGGTGTGCGGGCGGTTTTCGATCACGGGCGATCTCGACTTCTATGCCGAGTACTTCGGGGTCGACGAGGTGCTCACCGATCGACTCGAGCCGAACTGGAACGTCGCGCCGACCGACCCGATCTACGTGGTGTCGGAGCGGGAAGGGGTCAGGACACTCGGTTCGATGAAGTGGGGCCTCGTCCCCCATTGGGCCAGGGACACCAGTTCGATCCACATCAATGCCAGGTCCGAGACCGTGGCGACCTCGGCCGCCTTCCGTGAGTCTTTCTCGAGGAGACGCTGTCTCATCCCCGCCGACGGCTTCTACGAATGGGAGCCGAAGGAGCAGGGTCGCACCCCACACTGGGTGTATCGGGCCGATGGGCACCCGATGGTCTTCGCCGGGATCTGGGCGTCGCGACTCGACCCGGATACCGACATCTGGGCCCGAACCTGCTCGATCATCACCACCGGGGCCGAGGGGGCCGTCTCCCCGATCCACGACCGGATGCCGGTTGCCTTGGACCCCTCGGTCTGGGACGCATGGCTCGACCGCGACTTGCGCGACCCCGAAGTGGTGGCCGGGCTGCTCCAGCCGATCGACCCGGACCTGATCATGGAGCACGCGGTGTCGAGCAGGGTCAACTCGGTCAAGAACAACGGGCCCGAGCTGAGGGAGAAGACGGAACCGGAAACCCTGTTCTGATGCCGCAGGCACTCCGGCGCGAGATGGGGCTGGGTGGAGCGGTGGTCACCGGGCTCGGGTCGATCCTCGGGACCGGGGCCTTCGTCGCCATCGGGGTTGCCTCCGGGATGTGGGGAGATGCGGTGCTCCTGGCCGTGCCGTTGGCCGGGGCGGTGGCCGTTTTCAACGGGCTCTCCTCGGCCTACCTCGCCGGTCGGTTCCCGGTTGCGGGAGGCACCTACGAATACGGGTACCAGACCCTGGGACC
The DNA here is from genome assembly GCA_036374915.1 of Acidimicrobiia bacterium. GTDB lineage: Bacteria > Actinomycetota > Acidimicrobiia > Spongiisociales > ZC4RG35 > JARDZU01. The sequence continues at coordinate 3,126 of DASUSU010000183.1, forward strand.
GTGGTGGGGATTCACCGCCGGCTGGCTGTTCCTCCTCGCCAAGACCGCTTCTGCGGCGACGGCGGCATTGGGCGTCGCCCTCTACCTGGGAATCCCCTGGGACCGACGGGTGGTTGCGGTCGCGGCCGTCGTGGTCGTCACCGGACTGGTCCTCGCCGGCCTGAAACGGACCATCGCAGCCAATGCGGTACTGGTCACGATGAGCGTGGCTGCCATCGCGACGTTCGGCGTCGCCGGCGTCGTCGATCCGGCCGTGACCGTCCCCATCGACACCGGTCCCGCCTTGGCCAGCTTGCTCCCGGCCACCGCGTTTCTCTTCGTCGCCTACACCGGGTACGGCCGCATTGCCACGCTCGGCGAGGAAGTGCATCGGCCCGAACGGGTGATCCCCCGGGCGGTGATCGTCACCCTGGCCGTTTCGGTGGTCCTCTATGCCCTGGTCGAACTGGGTGGGAGGGCGGCCGGCGGCCGGAACTGGGGCTCGGTCATCGAAGACGGCCTCACCCCGTCCAGCCTGGTGTCGGCGCCCCTGTCCACGATCTGGGCAATCGGGGCGGTCACCGCCATGCTCGGTGCGCTGCTCAACCTGGTACTGGGCCTGTCGCGGGTCTGGCTGGCCATGGGCCGCCGCGGTGACATGCCCGGCCGTTTGGCCCGACTCGATCACAGGTCCTCGCCGGCCGGCGCGGTGGTCGCGGCCGGGCTGCCCGTCGCCGCGGTCACCCTGGTCGGCGACATCTCCCTCGCCTGGAGCTACTCGGCGTTCAACGTCCTCCTCTACTACGGGCTCACCAATCTCTCCGCCCTGGCCCTCGACCGTCGGCGCTGGACGGCCTGGCTGGGCCTGGGCTCCTGCTTGTTCCTGTCCTTCTTCGTGCCTCTCGTCGTCTGGCTGTCCGGCGCCGGGTTGGTTGCCGTCGGCCTCATCTGGAAGCGACAACGTCGAGGTTGACCACGGCGAGCACCTACCCTTCCGCCCCGGTTCCCATTCCCATGAACAGCGCCCTTCGCACGAGCATGATCGCGGTCGTGTTGGTCTCCTGCAGCACGATCGTCGGGGACACTCCCACCGAAACCCGCAGCACCCGGGAGACCATGCCGTCGACGACCCCGGAGACGACCGATCCCGCCGGCCGCCAATGCGTCCATGTCACCGGTGACGGTTCACCGGTGGCGACCGGGTCGGTGGCCGGCGACGCACTCCTCCTCTCCGTCGGGTTGTTCCGCTGCGCCGACGAGGTCGTGGTCGTCGGGGAGAGCGATCTGAACCAGGTGGCGACGGCGGCCCAGCTGGCAGCCGCGCTGGGGGGCCCACTCCTTCATCCCCACCCTCAGCTCGCCGCAGAGTTGGGACGACTCAAACCGTTGCGGGTGCATCTGATCGGGGAAGTCGATGTCAGCACCCCACCGGGAGCCGAAGTGTCCAGACCGGACATTTCGGCGGCCGTCGACCTGGCCCAGGACGCGCTCGGGGTGACCGAACAGGTGCGGCTTCCCTCCGCCCCCGATGCATCCACGGTCGTCGAGACCATCCTCGCCCTGACCGCCCGGGATCGAGTGGTGCTCCCACAGAGCGCCCCCACCTCGAGCACCACCGCACCGGTGACTCCGGTCATCGATCCGACCGCCGTCGTCAGCGGTCTCGCCCGGCCGTCCGGATCGGAGTTCGCCTGGCTGGTGAACGCCTCCCAGCCCGTTGCCGCGCTCTCGGCGGCGGCAACGGGACGAGCGATCGGGGCTTCGGTCGTCGCCTACGACCCGGGCAACGTCCTCGGTCATCCCGAGGTCGGGTCGGCCCTGGCCGGCCGACCAATCGACGCCATCCGCTACGTCGGGACCGAGCCCGCAGGCTCGTCCTGGGAGATATCCGCCCTGATCCGCGGGCTCCAGGTACCCGGCGGGGGCTTCCACGTCTTCCCCGCCGGACAGCCCCGCCGTTACGTCGCCTTCTACGGTCATCCGGAGACGACGGGTCTAGGGGCCCTCGGGGAACAAGGCCCCGAGGCAACCTTGGAGCGGATGGCGCCCCTGCTCGCCGAGTACGCCGCCGACGGGAGCCAGGTGATCCCCACCTTCGAGATCATCGCCAGTGTCGCCTCCGCCAGCGCCACCGACGGGGACTACAGCGAGGAGTGGCCTCCCTCCAGCTTCGACGAGTGGATCCGGGTGGCCGAAGCGAGCGGCGCCTACGTCATTCTCGATCTCCAGCCGGGACGGGAGGACTTCCTTTCCCAGGCTCGGCAGTACGAGGAGCTGTTGAAGCTCCCCTTCGTCGGCCTCGCCCTCGACCCGGAGTGGCGGCTCAAACCGGACCAG
>DASUSU010000184.1:0-6395 GCA_036374915.1 Acidimicrobiia bacterium
AGCCCGCTGCTCCCGGGATGGCAGTGGGCGTCCTGGAATCCCGGAGTCATGAGACGTCCGGCGAGATCGACGACCCGGGTTGCCTCGCCTATCGACCGGGAGACCTCTGTCTCGTCGCCCATCGCGGTGATCCGGTCACCGGTCACTGCGAGCGCCCGGACGAACGAGCGGGCCGGTCCGGACGTGAAGATGGGGCCGTTGACGAAGACCAGGTCAGCAGGCATGGGGGCGGGAGATTACAGGTCGGCTCCATGCCGAACGGCCGGATCGGTCGGAGGGCATGGGGTCTTCGACCCCCGGCTACCCTCCCCATCATGTCCGCTTTCTGGCACCCGTTTGCAGAGATGTCCAAGGTGCAGCACGCACCCTTCGTCGTCGACCGGGGCGAGGGGATCTATGTGTTCGACGAGAGCGGGCGCAGGTATCTCGACGCCGCCGCCTCGCTCTGGTACATGAACGTCGGATACGGGCGCGAGGAGATCATCGAGGCGATGGCGGCGCAGATGCGAAAACTCGCCGCCTTCCACACCTTCATCGACTACGGGACCCGCCCACCGATCGATCTCGCCGACAGGATCGCCGCCGTGTCCCCCGACCCAGAATCCAAGGTGTTCTTCGGCTCGGGAGGATCCGACGCAGTGGACACCGCGGCCAAGATGACCCGCCGCTACTTCAATGCCATCGGGCAACCGGAGCGGACGGTGTTCATCTCCCGGGAGTGGGCCTATCACGGGATGCATCCCTATGGAACCTCGCTGGGCGGGATGGAGCCCAACCGCATCGGTTACGGCGGCGATCTCGTCGCCGACATCGTGATCGTCCCCTACGACGATCCGGAGGCCGTGGAGAAGGCGATCGATCATGCCGGAGCCGACCGCATCGCCGGGATCTTCGTGGAGCCGGTGATCGGCGCAGGCGGCATCCGCCCGGTGGAGGCGAGCTACATGACCAGTGTCCAGGAACTGGTCCGGAATGCGGGCGGGCTCTACATCTCCGACGAGGTCATCACCGGATTCGGCCGGGCCGGGGACTGGTTCGCCGCCAACCGCTTCGGGCTCCAGCCCGACCTGATCACCTTCGCCAAAGGCGTCACCTGCGGCTACGCCCCGTTGGGCGGCGTCATCGCCGCCCCCAATGTGGCGGCGCCGTTCTTCGACACCCCGGGGCTGATGTTCCGGCACGGCTACACCTACTCCGGGCACACAACGGCGTGCGTCGCCGGGCTGGTGGTCATGGACATCCTCGAACGCGAGGGATTGCTCGCCCGCGCCGCCGAGCTCGAGGACCAGATCTACCAGGCTCTTCGCCCGCTCGAGGAGCTCCCGGTGGTCGACCACATCCGGCGTGGGGTCGGGGCCCTGGCCGCGGTGCAGCTCGCGGTCGGTGACGACGAGACGTTGCCGGGTCGGGCCGCGGTGGCCTGCCGGGAGGCGGGGGTCCTGACCCGGGCCATGGGCGGAGGAGCGCTCCAGGTGTCACCTCCGTTCATCATGACCGCCGAACAGGTCACCGAGATGGCCGACTTGATGCGGGCCGGCCTCGAAGGTCTGTGAAGCAGATCCCCTTCTGGGTCGAGGAGCACCCCAGACCCGAGAACCTCACATCCGCTCTGCCCGCCGAGTCGGACGTCCTCGTCGTCGGGTCGGGTCTCACCGGTCTCACCGCCGCCCTGCGGCTGGCTCGAGGAGGGAAAGCGGTGGCTGTCCTCGACTCGGGCGCGATTGCCTCGGGGGCGTCGAGCGTGAACGGCGGCATGGTCTCCCCCGACATCAAGGCCGGGATCAAGCTCATCTTCGACCGCCACGGCCCCGAGCTGGGTCGCGAGATGTGGCGGGCGACGGTGCGGTCCGTCGACATCGTCTCCGACCTCGCCGCCACCGAGTCGATCGATGCCCGGATCGTCCGCGGTGGGATGGCCGCTCTCGGCATCGGGGAGAAGGCGCAGCGAGCCTTCGAGAGCAGCCTCGCCTGGTACGCGGCGAACGTCGGGGTCGACTGGGAGGTGCTCGGGCCCGACCGGATAGGCGAGGTGGTCGGGGAGAGCCGGTTCACCACCGCCTTGTTCGAGCCGGAGGGCATGGGCATTCAACCCGCCCGATTCGTCTTCGGGCTCGCCGAGCGGTCTGCTCGGGCCGGGGCGGCGCTGGTCGCCGATTGCGAGGTCATCTCGTTCTCGCGCCAGGGACCGGGGTTCCGGGTGGAGACGTCGGCGGGAACGACTCGCACCGGCCATCTCGTGCTCGCCACCAACGGCTACACCACCGGGCGCCCCTCGCCGGAGCTGGCCCGGCGGGTGGTCCCTGTCGGCTCCTACATCATCGTCACCGAGCCGATCGGAGACCGGGCCGCCGCGGTGTTCCCCGGCGGGGCGATGACCTACACCAAGAAGCGGCTGCTCAACTACATGAGGAGGACACCGGACGACAGGATCCTGATCGGGGGCCGGCGCAACCTCCACACCGGTCTCGACCTGGAGCAGTCCGCCGAGGCCCTCTACGGCCAGCTCGTCGGGTACTTCCCCCAGTTGGATGGGGTGAGGGTCAGCCATGTCTGGGGCGGCAAGCTGGGAGTCCCCTTCGACCTGGTCCCCCACATCGGCCAGGTCGACGGCGCCTGGTACGCACTCGGCTATGCCGGGCACGGCGTGGGTCTGTCCACCCTCATGGGCCACGAGCTGGGCGGGATGCTGCTCGGCGAGGAGCCACCTAGCGTGTTCACCAAGGTGCCCCACCCCACCCGGTTCTACTATCGGGGTCGCCCCTGGTTCCTCACCCCCGCCTCATTGCTCTACCGGGCGCTGGATCGTCTCGGCCGATAGTCTCCGGGCATGACCTTCCCAGCCGAGTCCAGTGCCTATCCCGAAGCCAGTCAGGCTTCCACCGCCCTCGTCCTCTCCATCATCGGGCTGGTCTGCTGCCAGGTCCTCGGCATCGTCGCCTGGGTCATGGCCAACAACGAGCTGGAGGGGATCAAGTCGGGAAGACGCAACCCGGCCAATGAGGGGACCGCCAACGCAGCTCGGATCATCGGGATCGTGTGCACGGTGCTTCTTGCGGTCGGCATCCTCGTCGCCCTCCTCGCCGTGGGCGGCCTGATGGTCCTCCCGTTCACCGAGGACTTCTTCGGATGACCAGGAGTTGGAGGCACCGGCTCGCCTATCTGGCTCCGGCGACGCTGGTCGGTGCTCTCGCCGTCGTCGGCCCGATCGAGGGGGGCCCAACCCTCTGCCCCTTTGCGCTCTGCACCGGCATCGCCTGCCCGGGGTGCGGCATGACCAGGGCGGCGTCTCACCTGATCCGGGGCGACGTGAGCGGCGCCCTGTCCCTTCACCCGCTGATCCTGCTGGTGGCCGCCATGTCGGTGCTCGGAACCGTGTGGTACGTGCTCCGACGAATGGGGAAGGCCCGGCCTCTGCCCACCCGGTGGGTGAACACCCTCCTGGTGCTCGGCGGGATCATGCTTGTTGGCGTATGGGTGGCTCGTGCCCTGAGCGGGACCCTGCCTCCGGTCTGACCCGCCTCCTCAGCATCCGGGCGATCAGCGCCGCACCGAGAGAGACGAGACCGAAGTTCATCGGCACGATCCATTTGGAGTCGGCGAGCAGGGCGAAGCTCTCCCGAAACGGGGCACGTCCGCCTTCGGGGTCGACCAGCCAGGCCCCGATCCTGAGCAGCACGGCGAAGGACAGCGCTCCGAGGGCGAAACGGGTGAGGAGCGATCGCACCGCCCGCATCCGGTCCGTGGACATGGCCACGTATGCCGATCCGGCCAAAATCATGAGGCCGAGGCCGAGCATGGCTGCGGTCCCCAGATTGGAGGCGAGCGGTGAGGAAGCGCCGACGAGGGGACGCTCGGAAGGCTCGCGTATCACCAACGGGTCGAGGCGGGCCAGGGCGGCTTCGACCTGAGCCGGGGTGACCGGGACGCCGGCCTCGTTGAGCCCGGACGTGATCTGGCCGGTGGCCGGCACCAGGATCGCCGCCACATCGAGTGATGCCCCCTCGGGGTCGGCCGACGCCGCCGCCTCCACGCCCTCGGCGACCAGCTCCTCCAGCACCGGGCCCACCCGGGGATGGGTCAGTACCTGGTCGGCTGCGATCGATGCACTCGGGCCGTCGAGGCCCATCCCGACCAGCTCGGCTTCGAGCCAGGTTGAAATGCGCTCGGCCACTGCGTCGCTGGCAGCCAGCGGGGTGAGTGACTCCGCCAACTGATCGGTGTCGGTCACCATCGCCCTTCCCCATATGCCGACGAGAAGCACGGTCGAAGCCAGGCCGAACACCCAGGCGGCTACGCCGATGGCGAAACGACGGCTCCGGGCTGCGGAACGGGAGCTCAATTGATCACGAGGGCAGGGTTGGTCCGGACCCGGGGGCGTTTGGCGACCACTGCCTCGGCCAGACGATCGAACGCCTCGGCCGCCTCAGATCCAGGCGCCGCCACCGAGACAGGATGACCCTCGTCGGCGCCCCGGCCCATCGCGGGGAGGAGCGGGATCTGGGCCATCAGCTCGACTCCGACCTCCTCGGCCAGGGCGGCCCCGCCCCCGCTGCCGAACAGCTCGTACCGCTTGCCGTCGTCACCGGTGAACCAGGCCATGTTCTCCACCACGCCGATCACCTGCTGGTCGACCTCGGCCGCCATCAGGGCGGCCCGCCGCGCCACCCGTTGGGCGGTGGGCTGAGGCGTCGTGACCAACAGGACCTGGGCTCGGGGGAGGAACTGCGACATCGAGATGGCGATGTCGCCGGTACCGGGGGGCATGTCCACGATGAGAAAGTCGAGCGCATCCCAGAAGACGTCCTTGAGGAACTGCTCGATGGCTTTGTGCAGCATCGGCCCCCTCCAGATGACCGCCTTGTCGTCACCGACGAAGTAGTCCATCGACATCACCTTGACCCCGTGGGCCGTGGGCGGGACGATGGCCTCGCCGATGAGGAGCGGGGGCTGGCTCACACCGAGCATGCGCGGGATGGAGAAACCCCAGATGTCGCCGTCGACGATGCCGACGAGCTTCCCGGAGCGCCGGAGCGACACCGCGAGGTTGGCGCTGACCGACGACTTGCCCACACCCCCCTTGCCCGACGAGATGGCCACGACCCGGGCCGCCGAGCCCGGCTCGCCCAGACCGGGGCCCGCCTCCCCGCGTCGTCCGGCTATCCACGCGCTCGCCGCTTCCTCGGTCATCACCTCCACTGTCACGTCGGCGCCGCGCCCATACGGGGCCAGCGCCCTCTGCAGCTCGTCGTCGAGGGCGGTGGACGGATAGGAGGAGGGGAGAAGCAGGTCGACCTTTATCTTGCCGGTGAGCGTCTTCTCGGCCGACTTGACCAGTCCCAGATCGCCCAGGGTTCGACCGACGAACAGCGGGGATTCGATGGCCGCGACCGCGTCGAATATCTCGTTGTCGGGCGGCATGATTTCCCCTACGCCGGCAGTGGTTAGAAGACCGGCCGAACTATAGTTTTGACCGGCGCATACCCCTCATGGACACCAAGACCCTCGATTCGAGAATCTCGCATCTGACCGCGGCCCTAGGCGATCCGACCCGGCGCGCCATCTACATAGCGGTCAGGGAATCAGCCGAGCCCTTGACCACTTCCGCCGTCGCCGAGTTGTTCGGGATCCACCCCAACGTGGCCAGGCACCATCTCGACCGGCTCGCCTTCGACGGTTATCTCGAGGTCAGCCATCGCAGACCGTCGGGCAAGGGCGGGCCGGGCGCCGGGCGGCCGGCCAAGTGTTACGAGGCCACCAACAAGGAGATCTCCGTCCATTTCGCCCCGCGGCGATTCGAGATGCTGGTCGAGATGTTGATCCGGGTTATCGACGAAGTAGCTCCCGAGAACGTCGGCCAGGTGGCCGAGTCGGTGGGCCGCGCCTACGGCAACGAGCTGGCGGCAGAGATCGGCCAGCCCGACGAGCCCGGATACCGGGGTGCGGTAGAGGCCGTGGCCAGGGCGATGACCGGTCTCGGCTTCTCTGTGGACCCCGACGTGGAAGGTCAGCAGTTGCTCACCTCCCACTGCCCGTTCGGTGAGGCAGCGACCAGCCATCCCGAAGTGATCTGCTCCCTCGATCGAGGGATCGTGGCCGGGATGTTCGGTGCGCTGTCCTACCAGTGCAACCCGGTGGTCATCCCCCACACCGATCTCGAGCACGACTGCGTCACCCGGGTTCCGGTCAGCATCGGTTGATCGGCAGTCGGTGATCGGTGGTCGGAGGAGATTTCTCGCCGTTCTTTCGGGTGCCGGCAACCGGGCTCTGATTAGGGGATCCCCCTCGGGGCTAGGGCACGCTCACTCGGTACCCTGAGGCGCAGAGAAACCGAAAGGACCCCCATGTCCATCGATCCGTTTCGGGCCCGGGCAACGGTCGAAACCGCCCTCGGCCCC
>DASUSU010000185.1:0-3362 GCA_036374915.1 Acidimicrobiia bacterium
CCTCCGCAACACCAACACCACCGGCGCCGCCGACGCCAGCTTCGGGGTGGGGAGCGGGATGCAGGTCAGCGGCGGAGAGTTCTAGATGAGGGCGGCCCGACTCGGCCTGGTTGCGGTCCTCGTCGTCGGTCTGGCCCTACCCGCCATGGCCACAGACACGGTGGGTGTGGTCGACCAGACAAGCGGTCACTGGACCCTCCGGGACGAGAACACCAACACCAAGACCATCGTCTACGGCAACCCGATGGACGAGCCGTTCATGGGTGACTGGGACTGCGACGGGGTCGACACCCCTGGCCTGTACCGACGTTCCGACGGCTTCGCCTATCTGCGCAACAGCAACAGCACCGGCGTGGCCGACATCACCTTCCTCTTCGGCAACCCGGGCGATCTTCCCCTGATCGGCGACTTCGACGGAGACGGCTGCGACACCCTGTCGATCTACCGCCCGGCGGAGGCCCGGATCTATGTGATCAACCGGCTCGGGACCGCCGGGGGCGGCCTCGGCGCCGCCGAGTTCTCCTACGAGTTCGGCAACCCGGGCGACATCCCGGTGGCCGGCGACTGGGATGGTGACGGCACCGACAGCACCGGGCTGCGCCGACCCGGAGACGGCTTCGTCTATCTCCGCGACAGCAACAGCACCGGCGTGGCCGACATCTCCTACTTCTACGGGGACCCGGGTGATCTACCGGTCGCGGGGGATTGGGACGACGACGGGGTCGACACATTCGGGTTGTTCCGTCCTTCCAATGCCACCTTCTACCTGAAGAACACTCACAACACCGGCGTCGCCGACCTGAGCTTTTCCCTGTCATCCGGGCTGCCCGTATCGGGCCACTTCGACCTCAACCTCCCCCCACCACCACCGCCACTCGCACTGGAACTGATCGCCTCGGGGCTCGATCGGCCGGTGCTGGTCGCCGCTCCGCCCGGAGACCCTCGTCTCTTCGTGGTCGAACAGACCGGGGATATCGAGATCATCAGTGGCGGGTCGGTTCTGCCCACGCCCTTTCTCGACCTCGGGGTGACCAGCGGCGGGGAGCGGGGCCTGCTCGGTCTCGCCTTCCACCCCGACTACGCAAGCAACGGCAAGTTCTACGTCAACTACACCATCGGATCGGTGTCGAGGATCTCCGAGTTTCGGGTCTCGTCCAATCCCAATGCGGCCGACGCCGGCTCGGAACGGGTACTTCTCACCGTCAATCAGCCTGCCTCCAATCACAACGGCGGGATGCTCCTCTTCGACGACGAGGGGTTCCTCGTCATCGCGTTCGGTGACGGCGGCGGGGCCGGGGACCCGAACAATCGGGCCGAGAACCCGAACGACATCCTCGGCAAGCTGCTCCGGATCGACGTCGACACCATCTCCGGGGGGCGCCAATACGGGATTCCGGCGAGCAACCCGTTCGCCCAGGGGGGCGGGGCGGCCGAGGTTTACATGCTCGGTCTGCGAAACCCGTGGCGCTTCGACCATGACGCAGGTCTGCTCTACATCGGCGACGTGGGGCAGGGGGAGAGGGAGGAGGTCACCATCCTTCCCGCCGCCTCGGTCGGGGCCAACCTGGGCTGGAACACCTGGGAAGGGACCCGATGCTTCCAGGCCCCCTGTGGGACCTCCGGCTTCGTGTTCCCTCAGGTCGAGTACACCCATGCCACCGGATGCTCGGTCACCGGAGGCTTCGTTTATCGCGGCAGCGCCATCCCCGGTCTGGCCGGAACCTATTTCTATGCCGACTTCTGCGCCGGGAGGATCCACAGCCTGGTCTTCGACGGGGGCATCGTCACCAAACAGGTCGACCGTGCCGCCGAGCTCGGAGTGATCCCCCAACTCTCCTCCTTCGGCTACGACGCCGCCGGCGAGGTCTACGTCACCTCCCTCAACGGCCGGGTCTATCGGATCGTCGCCCGCTGAAGACCGCGAACGGGGATACACCCCAGGCGGTACCCTGCGGGGATGGCCGACGCGACGCTGGTCGTTACTCCCGCTCACAACGAAGAGGGGTCGGTGGGCATGGTTGTCGAGGGGGTGCGGGCGCTCGGGCTTCCGTCCCTGGTCGTCGACGACGGCTCGACCGACGCCACCCACCTCGTCGCCGCGGCGGCGGGGGCGACGGTGCTCACCCTCCCGTTGAACCTGGGCGTGGGCGCTGCCCTCCGCACCGGGTTCAGGTACGCGACAGCGAACGGGTTCAAGCGGGTGGTTCAACTCGACGCCGATCTGCAGCACCCCCCGGAGGCGATCCCGATGCTGCTCGAGGCGGCGGACCGGGGCGCCGATCTGGTGGTCGGATCGAGGTTCGGGTCCGGATACGACCCGGGGGCGCGCATGTTGGCGATGCGTCTGCTCTCGTTCGTGGTCAGTCGCCGCGTCGGTGTGCGTATCACGGATCCGACTTCAGGGTTCAAGGTGGTCACCGAGCCTCTTCTCTCCGAGTTCGCCCGGTCCTATCCGGCCGAGTATCTCGGGGACACCGTGGAGGCGTTGCTGCAGGCCGGTGCCTTCGGGGCCTCGATCGTCGAAGTCCCGGTGCCGATGCAGCCGCGCCAGTTCGGGGCAGCGACGACCACGCGCCATGCTGCCGGCCATTTCGCTCGAGTGCTCCTCGCCATCGTCGCCGGGAAACCGGGACGGCCGGGGCGATGAGCGTCCTTGCTCAGGCCCTCGTGGTGATGATCGCCCTCGGGGCGGTGGTCCTGGTGGTGGCCCTGGTCAGGGCGAGACGTCTCCGTGAGCGCTACGCCGTCATCTGGCTCCTGGTCGCATTCGGGATGACCGCCCTGGTGGTGGCCCGGCCCCTGCTCGACCGTCTCTCGCTTGCCCTTGGCATCCAGTCGGGGACGACGACCCTCTTCCTGATCGCCACCCTTGGCATTCTCGGCGTCCTCCTCCAGCTTTCTGTCTCGCTGTCGACACTGGAGGATCAGGTCCGGAACATCGCCGAGGCCGTGGCCCTAGCCGAGCCCACTCAACCGGTCGAAGGGGCGGAGGAGGGCTGAAGCCAATCTCTGCCATGCCCCGAGAAGGACATCGACCACGCCAATACCCCGGGGCGGACCGATCTGGGTCATACCGGAGAGTCTGAAATCCATAGTGGCGATCATCGCCGCGTCACCGAGGACCCGGTTTGCGGCGGAGAGGGCGCGGCCCTCCCGAACCACTGAGCCCATCCGGGCGGAGTCGCGCCAGGCCCGGACCTTCTCCGCAAGCCACCCATCCCGCCAAGCGATCACCGCGGTGCCCAATTCGACGATGAGGAGGGCGGGAAAGAGGATGGCCAGGGTGCGGCGTCGGTAGTTCGAGCGGAGCATCAACATCCTGTTGCGCTCCAGGTGGTACATCTTGGCCGGGGAGCGGCCGA
>DASUSU010000186.1:0-7335 GCA_036374915.1 Acidimicrobiia bacterium
ACCCGGCAATCGATCTCGAACCGGGTCTTCATGGCGTTGACGAACGCCTCAATCGAGCCGCCGCCGTCCGACTCGATCTCGACCTCCTCGCCGTTGTGGCGGACCGTGGCCCTGATGGTGGTCCGGTCCTCGCCCTGGGCGTTCTGGGCGATCTCGAATCGAAGCAACTCGAAGGGCTTGTGCAACGCCAGGTAGTGATTGCGGAACTCGGTCCAGATCTCGGCTGCGGTGATCTCGCCACCGGTGGTGTCGGTGATCCCCTGGATGACCCGGGTGAACTCGATCTGGAGCCGGCGGGGGAGCTCGAGCTCTTGTTCGGTCTTGAGCAGGTAGGCGACCCCGCCCTTGCCCGACTGCGAGTTGACCCGGATCACGTCCTCGTAGGTGCGCCCGACGTCCTGGGGGTCGATGGGGAGATAGGGGACCTCCCAGAGCTTTTGCCCGCTCTGCTCCATCGCCTCCAGCCCCTTTTTGATCGCGTCCTGGTGCGAGCCGGAGAAGGCGGTGTAGACGAGGTCTCCGACATAAGGGTGCCGGGGATGGACCGGGAGCTGGTTGCAGTGCTCGACGATCCGTCGGTACTCGTTGATGTTGCTGATGTCGAGCTCGGGGTCGACCCCCTGGCTGAACAGGTTGAGGGCCAGGGTGACCACGTCGACGTTGCCGGTCCGCTCCCCGTTGCCGAACAGGGTGCCTTCGATGCGGTCGGCGCCGGCCATGACCCCGAACTCGGCGGCGGCCACCGCCGTGCCCCGGTCGTTGTGGGGATGGAGTGAGAGGACCACAGAGTCCCGATCCTTGATGTTGCGGTGGAACGACTCGATCAGATCCCCGTAGAGGTTGGGGGTGCTCATCTCCACCGTGGCCGGGAGGTTGAGGATGATCGGATTGGACGGCGTCGGCTCGATCACGTCCATCACCGCCTCGCACACCGCGACGGCGAAGGGAAGCTCGGTGCCGGTGAAGCTCTCCGGTGAGTACTCGTATCGGACGATGGTGCCCGGGACGTGCTGTTCCTGCGCCCGGCAGTGCTCGGCGCCCTTCACTGCGATCTCGGTGATGCCGGCCTCGTCGAGACCGAAGACCACCCGTCGCTGCAGGGTTGAGGTCGAGTTGTACAAGTGGACGATCGCCTTGTCCGCGCCGCCGATGCTCTCGTAGGTGCGCTCGATCAGCTCGGGGCGGGCCTGCGTGAGCACCTGGATCGTGACATGGTCGGGGATCAGGTCCTCTTCGATGATCTGGCGGACGAACTCGAAGTCAGTCTGCGACGCGGAGGGAAAGCCGACCTCGATCTCGCTGAACCCCATGTCGATCAGGCTCTGGAACATGACCAGCTTGCGCTCGGGGCTCATCGGCTCGATCAGGGCCTGATTCCCGTCGCGCAGGTCGACGCTGCACCAGAGCGGGGCCTTGGTGATGCGACGATCCGGCCAGGTCCGGTCGGTGAGCTCGATCTCGGGATACGCCCGGTATTTGTCCACCGGCATCGAGCCGGGTCGGGCATTCTGCGAGCGCGGGATCTGGGTCATGGGCGACCCCTCATGCTATACGGTCTTCCCCGGACCCCCGGGGGCGGGGCCAGGACGGGCGGGGTTGGCGCGACCTTGCGGCTGCGATGCGGCCATACTCGACCGCAATGACATCGCTCACCCACATCCCCAGCTTCCTGGTCAAGCAGCACATCACGCTGATGGTCAACCGCTACGAGATCCTGACCGCCAATCCGGACGGGAGCGAAGGCCCCCTGCTCGCCTTCGCACAGCAGAAGCGCATGTCCTTCAAGGAAGAGGTCAACTTCTACACCGATGCGGCCAAGACGACCAAGCTCTTCGCGTTCAAAGCCCGTCACGGCCTCGACGTGCGCGCCGAGCACGACGTGTTCGACGCCGACGGCAACCCCATCGGCTGGTTCAAGAAGGAGTTCGCCACGAGCCTGCTCCGATCCACCTGGCAGATGACCTACGACGGGGTGCAGACACGTGGTCAGGAGCGGAGGCCGTTCATCGCAATCCTGCGCCGGGTGTGGGACTTCATCCCCTTCATCGGAGAGGTGTGGGTCCCCTTCGTGTTCCACTTCGACTTCGTCGACGTGGCCACCGGCCAGGTGGTGATGATCAGCGAGCGCAAGAAGTCGATCCGGGACCGATATGTCATCTCGGTGCCCGATCCCCGTCTCGACTTCAGACTGGCGGCCTCGATGGCGGTGGCACTCGACGCGCTGCAGAGTCGCTGACCGCGCTCATCGCGCCGGCGGTGGACCCGGGTTTCCACACCGCGGGGCTTCCCTTATACTTTGTTGTCCCGCGAACCCCCTAGGGGTGTAGCTCGAATTGGTAGAGCGCCGGTCTCCAAAACCGGAGGTTGGGGGTTCGAGTCCCTCCGCCCCTGCCAGCCTTTGTCCGTGGATACGATCAGGAAGAGCCGATGAACCGAGAAATGCGCCGGATGCAGGAACGCGAAGAGCGTCTGCAGAAGAAGGGCGACACTGGCCGTGACAAGGCCAGCCGTCGCGCCGCGGCCATCCAGTCGAAGGCTCCCACCGCCGAGCGCAAGTCGCTATGGGCCCGAATCAGGGAGTACCTCCACGAGGTCCGTCAGGAGCTGAGAAAGGTGACCTGGCCCACCCGGGAGCAAATGGTCGCCTTCACCACGGTGACTTTGATCACCTCGGTGGTGCTCACCGGGGTCGTGTTCGGCCTCGACATCGCCATGAAGGAGCTCGTGTTCTGGCTGGTGGCGAGGTCGTGATGCCCGAGGCAGTGGAGACCGCCGAGACGGAGAACGCCGAGGTTCAGGCGCCCGATGTGGAGGATTCCGACGTGGAGACGTCAGACCTCGAGTCCGGCCTGGACCCGAGCCAGGTGGACACCGTCGAGCTCGACCCGATCGGACCGGTCGATGACGAGCCCGGGGAGGCGGAGGAAGCCGTTGTAGAGCCTGAGCCGGCCGAGGCCGAAGCTGAGCCAGAGGCGGCGCCAGATGCAGCCGAGGCCGAAGCTGAGCCCGAGGCGGCGCCAGATGCAGCCGAGACAGAGGTGGTCGAGGCCGATGCGGGCGAGCCCGCCGAAGCCGAGGCCGCCGCCGAGGAAGAGCCGGTCGTGGTCCCGCCGGCCAGCCCCTATGACCTGCCCGGCGACTGGTACGTCATCCACTCCTACTCGGGGTACGAGAACAAGGTCAAGGCGAACCTGGAGACCCGGATCCAGTCGATGCACATGGAGGACCGGATCTTCGAGGTCCACATCCCGATGGAGGACGTGGTCGAGTTCAAGGCGGGCAAGAAGGTCACCGTCCCCAAGAAGGTCTTCCCCGGCTACATCCTGGTTCGGATGACCCTGGACGACGACTCCTGGTACGCGGTGCGCAACACCCCGGGGGTCACCGGCTTCGTCGCCGGCAACGCCCAGAAGCCGACACCGCTCTCCCGGCGCGAGGTAGAGCGCTTCCTCGGCGTCCAGGAGGAAGAGGAGAAGGCCAAGCCTCGCTTCAAGCCGGAGTGGGAGGTGGGCGAGCAGGTCCGGGTCGTGACCGGCCCCTTCGCCGACTTCAACGGCGTCATCGAGGACATGAACGTCGACCAGCAGAAGATCGTGGTCCTGGTCAACATCTTCGGCCGGGACACTCCGGTCGAGCTCGGGTTCGAGGACATACAGAAGAACTAGTACCTGGGACCGGGTACTCGGTGCTTGGAGAGAGCAAATGGGTAGAAGAAGACTCGTAACAACGCTGAAGCTGCAGCTGCCCGCCGGGCAGGCGACCCCGGCCCCGCCGGTCGGAACCGTGCTCGGCCCGCACGGGGTCAACCTGATGGACTTCGTAAAGGCGTACAACGACGCCACCGCCAGCCAGCGAGGCCAGATCATCCCGGTCGAGATCTCGATCTACGAGGATCGCTCCTTCGACTTCGTCATGAAGACCCCCCCCGCCGCCGCCCTGCTCCGGCAGGCGGCCCGGGTGGAGAAGGGGTCCGGCGAGCCGAACAAGGAGAAGGTGGGCAAGGTGTCGCGGGCCCAGGTCAAGGAGATCGCCGAGATCAAGATGCCCGACCTCAATGCGGTCGACATCGATGGTGCGATGAAGATCGTCGAGGGCACCGCCCGGTCGATGGGGATAACCGTCGAAGGCTGACGTCGTTTGAAGTGGGAGGCTCGGAACGAGCCGCCTGGACCACAAGGAGAAACAGAATGGCAAGACACGGCAAGAAGTACCGCGAGTCGGCGATGCGGTACGACAGCCAGACCCCGTACGGGCCGCAGGAGGCCCTGGAGCTGGTCAAGACGCTGGCGCCGGCCAAGTTCGACGAGACGGTCGAGGCAGTGTTCAAGCTCGGCATCGACCCGAAGAAGGCCGATCAGCTGATCCGGGGCACGGTGTCTCTGCCCCATGGGACCGGCAAGGACGTCCGGGTCGCCGTGTTCGCCCCGGCCGACAAGGAGAAGGAGGCGACCGAGGCCGGCGCCGACGTGGTCGGGGGCAAGGAATTGGTGGAGAAGCTCCAGGCGGGTGGCGATCTCGACTTCGACGTGGCCATCGCCACTCCCGACATGATGGCCGAGGTGGGCAAGCTGGGGAAGATCCTCGGGCCGCGCGGCCTCATGCCCAACCCGAAGGCAGGCACCGTCACCGCCGATGTGGCCAAGGCGGTGTCGGAGTTCAAGGCGGGCCGGATCGAGTACCGAAACGACCGTTACGGCAACGTGCACGTCCCGGTGGGAAAGGTGTCGTTCGGAATCGATCAGCTGGCGTCGAACCTGGCCACCCTCTCCCTGGAGTTGCTCCGGGCCAAGCCGGCCTCGTCCAAGGGCCGCTATCTGCGGCAGATGTCCCTGTCGTCGACCATGGGCCCGGGGGTCAAGGTCGACGTGGGCAGCGTCGAGGACTTCGCCAAGACAGCAGGCTGACAGCCGATCTCTGTGCGCAGAAGAGCCCCCTTTCGGGGGCTCTTCTCATGAAACAGGGGGGATCTCCGTGTCCGGATTCCCGTGGGCATTAGAGGGCTTCGGCTGCCAGGTCCACCGTCCGCACGCTCCGACGACTCTCTGTGGACCAGGGTAGGGGCTGGTCTCTCATCGTCGGCAACGCGACCCTCAGATATTTGGGGCTTCCGATGACCGGGTGGGGGCGGTCAGGGAACCCACCCATTCACACGGAGACCCCCTGTTCTCAATGAACCTAGTGTCGCGCGACCCGGGTGGGGTGTCCAGGGAGAATCTGGAAGAGCACCGTTTAACCGAGCTGTTCCGGCCCCCGGGCGAGGCCCCGGGCGCGCTCTCGACCCGAGTTGCCCTCGGCCCCGGTGCCGGTACACTTCGTCGAGCAACTCCATTTCTCGACCCCAGACCGTCGGTGTCCTCGGACTGAAAGGGTTCATCCCGCCAACGCAGGTCGCTCCTCGTGAGCCCCTCGTCTGATGTCGAGGGGTTTTGTTGTCTACCGACCGGAGGAGCGAATGCCAAGACCGGAAAAGGTCCAGGCTGTTGCCGACATCAAAGAGAGTCTCGAGGAGTCCGAGGCGGTGTTCCTGACCGAGTATCGCGGCCTGTCCGTGAAGGCGGTCCAGGAGCTGCGGGCCAATCTCCGCGCCAGCGGTGCCGAGTACAAGGTGGTCAAGATGACCCTGGCCCGGCTCGCCGCGGGCGACGCGGGGATCTCCGGGCTCGACGAGTACCTGTTGGGGCCGACCGCGCTCGCCTTTGCCAAGAGCGACCCTGTCGCCACGGCCAAGGCGCTCAAGGACTTCTCCAAGGCTCATGACGTGTTCGTGCTCAAGGCCGGCGTGCTCTCGGGGAACATCCTCAGCCCGGAGGAGGTCTCCCGTCTCGCCGACATCGAGCCGCGCGAGGTGCTGCTGGCCAAGATCGCAGGAGCGGCCAAGGCTCCGCTCATGCAGGCGGCCGGACTGTTCGCCTCGTTCAATCGAAACGCCGCCACGATGTTCCATCAGCTTCTGGAAAAGAAAGAGTCGGGCGAGACCGCTCCGGCAGAGGGCGAATCAACCGCCACGCTGCCCGCGGAGGAGCCTGCCGATACCGAAACGGCCGCATCGGCCGAGGAGGAGTGACCAATGGCCGCCAAGACCAAGCTCAGCACCGACGAGCTGATCGCAACCTTCGAGGGCATGACCGTCCTCGAGCTCAAGGAGTTCCTCGACGCTTTCGAGGAGAAGTTCGAAGTGACCGCCGCCGCCCCGATGGCTGTGGCCGCCGCTCCCGCCGCCGGCGGTGACGGCGCAGGCGCCGCCGCCGCCGAGGAGCAGGACGAGTTCGACGTCGTCCTCACCGGGGCCGGCGCCCAGAAGATCCAGGTGATCAAGGAGGTCCGAAGCCTGACCAGTCTCGGGCTGAAGGAGGCCAAGGACCTGGTCGACGGGGCCCCGGCCAACGTTCTGGAGGCAGTCGACAAGGAGACCGCCGACAAGGCCAAAGAAGTCCTCGAGGCCGCCGGCGCCACCGTCGAGCTCAAGTAAGAGCGCGGGCACCGCGTTCCTAATGCAGGGCGTCACGAATACGTGACGCCCTGCATAAAGAAAGGGCCCCGCCTTCGGCGAGGGCCCTTTCTTCGGAAGCGGGCTCAGCGACGCCCTGCATTCTCAATGCAGGGCGTCACGCATATGTGACGCCTTACATTAGGAAGCCGGTTCCTGCGCGAAGTACTCCGTCACCACCGGGGTCTCTCGTTCGCGGAGGAGGATGTTGGCGTCGAGGAGCTCGAGGTTCTGGATGAGGAAGCGGGCAGCCTCGGGGATGGGATGCTCGGCGAAGAAGCCCTTGACGTCGGCGGCCACCTCGGGTTGGGAGAGGGCGGGGAGCCCTTCCACCACCCGTCTCCGCGTCATCCCCGGCATGGCCTCCAGCACCTTGTCCCACCGGGTCCGGGCGCTTTGCCAAACCGCCGGGCCCGAGTCGCCCGAGAGGAGCCGGGCGAAGACCCAGAACCCGTCCTGGGTCCTGATGTCGCCGTCCACGATCTTGTCCATCGTCGACACCGCCAACTCCTCCACCTGCACCCCGGCCACGGAGCGGAGATAGCGCACCTTCTCGGTCGGGGCCGAGGTCTTGTCGTAGGCCGACCACAACGCCTGGTACTCGGGGGCGCCGCCGTGATGTGAGTAGACCGAGAGGGCGGCAGTGCACACCTCGGGATCCAGATGCTCTCCGGCGAGGACCCGGGCTGCCACCTGTCTCGCCTTGCCCACCGTGGCCGGGTCGTTGCCCAGGTTGCCCAGGGCGGCGATGAGATCGCCGCGCAGCTTGCGGGTCAGGTCACTCTCGTCACCGTCGCCCTCCCATCCCAGTCGCTCCAGGGCGGGAGCCACCAGATCCCGGACGTACG
>DASUSU010000187.1:0-4521 GCA_036374915.1 Acidimicrobiia bacterium
ACTGCGGCCAGCCCGAGCAGCTGGAGCGCAAGTGGGGAGATGCCTCCCGGCGGGGTCCTGCGGCCGAGGAGCTGCGATACGTCGTAGTGGATCATCACGGCGCCCCCGCTCTCCAGCGGCGACGCAACCTGGTAGAGGACACTCCCGGCCGGCCACTCCACCACATCGTCGAGCCAGAGGTCGTCCTCGATGGCTGCCGCCAGCGCCATGAATCTTCGGTCGGCGACGCCGTCGGCGATGAGCGGATTCTGGACCGGCCCACCCACGAGTGGGTCGGAGGTGGAGGCGACAACACGGCCGTCCCGATCGAGGAGCGAGACCGCTTCGACCCCGAGCTCGTTCCGAGCAACGCGCACCGCGCTGGAGGGGTCTTCGGAGCGTGATATTGCCTGTTCGGCGGTCATCGCATCGGCGACGAAGACCTCACCCTCCCCGATCGGTGTCGTTGAATCGCGCTGCACCACGACGGCGGCGATGCCGGCGGCGACGGCAAGGGCGGCGCAGATGCCTCCCAAGACGTTCCACCAGCTCGAGGGACGACGCCTCGGCTCGGACTTGGCCCGTGTCACCACGAGGAAATCGGCCCTTACCCCGGTTTCCTTGAGCACCGTCGTTCGTGGCCCTAGATCAGATACCAGTCGAGGAAGCGCTCGAGACGGCGGTAGAAGTGGAGCTGGGGCTCCCGTCGAAGCAGACCATGGCCTTCGGTCGGGTAGGTGAAATACTCGTAGGTCGCGCCAATCTGGTCCAGCGCCTCGACCAGCTGCTCCGATTGCCTGGGATGGACTCGGGCGTCCCTCTCCCCGTGGGCGACCATGATCGGACGGTTGATCCGCCCGATCTCGTGGATCGGGGAGGCGGCGCGGTACGCCTGACGATTGTCGGACGGATGACCCATCATCCGCTCCAGGTCTTCGATGCCCTCCCGGTCACCTTGGGCCCATGAGGTGAGGATGTCGCAGTCCCCGTACTTGGCGACCGCGCAGGCGTAGGGGTTTTCCTTGCGCACCAGCGTGGCGAGGGCGAGATAGGAGCCGTAGCTGGCCCCGTAGATGGCGAGACGACCCGGGTCGACCCAGTCCAACCCGGCCAGGTAGTGGGCGGCGGCGATGCAATCGTCCACGTCGCCCAATCCCCAGTCGCCGTGGTTGGCCCGCTCGAACTCGAGCCCGTAGGAAGTGGATCCCCGGAAGTTGATGGCCAGCCATGCATAGCCCTTGTCGACGAAGTACTGGGCGTGGCCGTCCCACTCGTCTCCGTAGAGCGAAGTCGGCCCACCGTGGGGATAGACCACGGCCGGGACCGGCACCGAGGTGTCTGCGGGGCGAAACAGGAAACCTTCGATCTCGAGCCCTCCCGACGACGGGAATGTCACCCTCTCCAACTGTGCGTAGGGGGCGGTGCGGATCGGCGCCGGGGCTGCGTCGAAGATCGTGGCTCTGGCCCCATGGGTGTCGATGGCGACGATGGCGGGAGGAGAGTCGAAAGCCTCGTGGGTGGCGACCGTTCCCCGGCCGGTGGTCACCGGCGAATCCCAGGTTCCCCCCTCGGCCATGGTTTCCACCGTCCCGTCGAGCCGAATCCTGACCAGATCGCTCCGGCCCCGGGAGGTGAATATGGCGACCAGGCTCTCTCCGTCGTTGTCCCAGAGCAGGCTGGAGAAGTCGCCGTCGCCACCGGCCAGCTTGGAGTGGCCGCTTCCGTCAAGATCGGTGAGGAAGATGCCGGCCCGGTCGCCGTCCTCCAGGGTGTAGGCGACCCGGTCGCCGTGCAGCGCGTGGTGGGCTGCCCTCCGGTCGGGGTGGCCGACCAGCGTGGTCCACCCACCGCCGGGTTGGGCGACGATGATGTCGCTCCGACTCTTGTCGTCTTTGGGCCAGAACACGGCGACGATCCGGCCATCCGACGCGACCCGGGGCCGGCCAACATCCCCGTCCTCTGGCCCGAATGGCGCCGGCCAGGGGTCGTCGACGGAGACCACCGACAGACGAGAGCAACGGTCTCTCTCCACGATGACGACCAGTCGCCGGTCATCGATCCATGTCCCGGCCGAAGCGGGTGTGAGCCGGCGCGGGGGTCCCCCGGCAGCGGCGACGAGGCGGACGTGACCGTCGCTGTTGTAGGCGAGTGTGGTGCCATCGGGCGACCAGATCGGAGCAGTGTCCTCCCAAAAGGCGACCAGGCCGCGGTCGGCGGTGAGACGGGTGAGGGCCCGGTCGGAGAGGCGAAGCGACCAGATATCGGTCGTCCCCTCGATGTCGAGGACGAAGGCGACAGTGGAGCCGTCCGGGCTGGCGGCGAGATGATGGGGACGGCCGGTGGCGAACACCGATTCGAGACGCCAGTGGGGCGGTGGTTTTCGGTCGGGGCGGACCTGGCTCGGCACCCCCCCGACCACGTCCTTTCCCAGCCAGATCGGCTTCTCACTCACTGCCGGCGAACCTCCAGGACCCGGTGCGGGGAAGATAGCCCTGGTTCCGACTGCTCCGGTCGGCTCATGCGAACGCGCTCAGCACGGCCATCACGTCCGGCCCGAGCGAGCCCAGGTGGTAGCCACCCTCCTGGACGAGGAGCGTGGGCAGACCCAGTGAGGCGAGCAGGCCTCCGATCTCTGCGAAGCCGTGATTGGTCACCTGGAGCGGGCTCTCCGGATCGGACGCACCGGCGTCGACGCCGAGGGAGACGACGAGGAAACCGGGGTCGAGGTCGGCCACCCTGGCACATATCTGGTCGAGGGCGGAGCAGAACACCGCGTCGCCGCTGCCCGGGGTGAGCGGCAGGTTCAGGTTGGCACCGGTCCCCTCGCCGGCGCCGGTCTCCTCGGGAAAGCCGCACCAGTGTGGGAACCATCCCTCGGCCGGGTCGACGTGGACCGACATGTAATGGACGTCGCCCCGCTGGTAGAAGATCTGCTGGGTGCCGTTGCCGTGATGAGCGTCGATGTCGACGATGGCCACCGGCCCCGCATCCTGTCCGCTCAGCCATTCGGCTGCGACGGCCGCATTGTTCAGATAGCAGGAGCCGCCGAAATAGGAGGTCCCGGCGTGATGACCAGGAGGGCGAACCGGCGCATATGCGGCACGGTGGCCGCTTCTCAGCAACGCCGCCGCGCTCAACGCGCCATCGACAGCCGCTCTCGCCCCGCGGTAGGTGCCGGGGCCGATGGTGGTCGCGGTGTCCATGCAATAGACCCCCGCCAGTGCCGCCCGGCTCCTCGGCTCCCGGGGCGGGTAGGCACCGAAGGCGGCCGGATGAGGAAAGGCGTAGGCCACCACCCGGTCCGACCCAGGCTCGACGGGATAGCCCGCCTCGACCCATCCCGAATAGGCATGCTCGAGATAGTCGAGCATGGCCGGGTCGTGAACCGCCTCGATGTGGGATCGGTCGTGCTCGTCGGCGGCCATGATCTGCACTCCGCCCCGGCGCAACTCGTCGCGGAGGATCTCGGCACGGTCCGCCTCCTCGTCACCGGGGAGGCGGACACCGGCCCATATCAGCCAGTTGGCATCATGGGCGAGATACCCGTCGGACCAGACCGCGACCAAGCTCATCCAAGGACCCGCAGTGCCGAGGAGAGACGGTCGACGATGAGGCCGATCTCGTCGTCGAGGATTGTCAGTGGTGGGCCGAGCAGCAGATAGTCGCCGTTGAGCCCGTCCACGTTCCCGGTGGACGGGTAGAGGAGAAGGCCCAGTTCCTTCGCCCTGGCCATGACCCGCTCGGTGACGAGAGTCGATCTGGGGAATGGCCGTCTCGTCGACCGGTCCTCGACCAGCTCGACGCAGAGAAGGAGCCCGATGCCACGCACATCCCCCACGTTGGGGTGTTGGGACAGGGCCGCCGAGAGTCCCTGGAGCAGCTTGCCGCCCTGGGTCCGTGCCCGGTCGACGAGCCGGAGCTCTTTGATCCTGTCCAGGACGGCGAGACCGACCCGGGATCCGATCGGGTGGTGGGAGAAGGTGAAGCCGTGGACCAGGCCTCCCCCGCCGATGATGACGTCGTGCACCTGGCCACTGGCGACGGCCAGGCCGAGGGGCCAATAGCCGGACGAGGCTCCCTTGGCCGCGACCAACAGATCGGGTCGGAGGTCGAAGTGGTCCGACGCGAACCACTCGCCGGTCCGGCCGAATCCGGTCATCACCTCGTCGGCCACGACCAGGACGCCATGACGCCGGCACACCTCTGTGACCAGTTCCCAGTAACCGTCGGGAGGCACCGCCACCCCACTGGCAGCCCCTCCGATGGTCTCGGCTACGAAGGCGGCCACCGTCTCGGCCCCCGTGTCCAGGATGGCCTCCTCCAATTGCGTGGCGTGGAACGCGGCACAACGCTCCGGATGGGCCGGGTTGGGGCAGCGGTACTCGTTGACGCCCGGCACCCGGACCGTCTGTCCCAGCCACGGTTGGTAGGGGCGTCGCAGCGACTCCCTCCCCGACACGTCGAGGGCGCCCCGCGTGTTGCCGTGATAGGAGGAGCCCCGGGCGATTATCACCGATCTCTCCGGCTCGCCCCGGGCGAGGT
>DASUSU010000188.1:0-4097 GCA_036374915.1 Acidimicrobiia bacterium
CGGTGATCGAGCTCGCCCGCAACGTGCTCGGTTTGACCGATGCCAACAGCACGGAGTTCGACCCGTCCACTCCACATCCGGTGATCGACCTCATGGCCAGCCAGGAGGCGGTGGAGGACATGGGAGGGACGATGCGGCTCGGTCTCTACGCAGCCAAGCTGGCCGAAGGGTCGAAGGTGCGCGAGCTCTACGGACAGGAGCTGGTCTACGAGCGCCACCGTCACCGCTGGGAGGTGAACAACCGTTACCGGAAAGACCTGGAGAAGGCGGGCATGAGGCTCTCCGGGCTGTCTCCCGACGACAATCTCGTCGAATACGTCGAACTGGTTGACCACCCGTTCTTCGTCGGGACCCAGGCCCATCCCGAGTTCCGGTCCCGACCCGACATGCCCCACCCGTTGTTCACCGGTCTGATCCGTGCCGCCATGGACGGGTCCGGGCACGAAGTCGAGCTCGCGGAGACCGTTGACCTGACCGTCGAGTGAGACAGAGCCGGCCGGCGGCCGATAGCCTCACCGGGACGGCGTCGAGCCACAGGGAGGACGGTTCTTGATCGTCGGTGTCCCCAGGGAAGTGAAGACCGAAGAGCACCGGGTGGCGATCACGCCTGTCGGTGTTCGCGAGCTGGTCGAGCGAGGTCACACAGTCCTCATCGAGAAGGGAGCGGGGGAGGGCTCCACAATCCTCGACGAGGAGTTCGAGACGCAGGGAGCGGCGATCGTTCCGCTGGCGGAGGATGTGTTCTCCGAGGCGGAGATGATCCTCAAGGTCAAAGAGCCGCAACAGCGAGAGGTGGCCATGCTCCGCCCCGGGCAGATCCTGTTCACCTATCTCCACCTGGCCGCCTACCCCGAGCTGGCGGCCGGGTTGCTGAAGCGGGACGTGGTGGCGATCGCCTACGAGACCGTTCAGCTCCCGGATCGCTCGCTGCCGCTGCTGGCACCGATGTCGGAGATAGCCGGGCGGATGGCGACGCAGGTGGGCGCCTACTTCCTGGAGAAGGCGGAAGGGGGCAGAGGGGTCCTCCTCGGGGGGGTCACCGGAGTCAGGGCGGGGAAGGTTGTCGTCATCGGGGGAGGGATGGCCGGTTCGAACGCGGCCGTGATCGCAGTCGGGATGCAGGCCGACGTGGTAGTGCTCGACACCGACATCAACAAGCTGCGCAACCTCGACTCCCTCTACCAGGGCCGGGTCAAGACGATGCACTCGAACCGGCTCACTCTCGAGGTGGAGGTTCTCGATGCCGACCTGGTGATCGGGACCGTCCTGGTCCCCGGCGCCTCGGCTCCCAAACTCGTCACCGAGGACATGGTTCGCGGCATGAAGCGAGGGGCGGTCCTGGTCGACGTCGCCATCGACCAGGGCGGCTGCTTCGAAACCTCACGTGAGACGACACACACCGACCCGGTGTACCAGGTCCACGAAGTGGTCCACTATGCGGTGGGCAACATCCCCGGCGCGGTCCCACACACCTCGACCTACGCCCTGACCAACGCCACGCTTCGCTACGCGGTGAGTCTCGCCACCAGAGGCGTGTCCGGGGCGGTCGATGCCCACCCTGAGCTGGCCGCGGGGGTCAACGTGGTGGGCGACGCCGTCTGCCACCCGGCCGTGGCGGAGAGCCTCGGAGTCCCGTACGTCGCTCCACGCGAGGCACTTGCCGCGGTTTGAGCCCCGGCCGCCCCTCCCTATCCGAATGCATCGAGGAGTATCTCCTCGCACTCGACGTGGAACGGGGCCTCTCGCCCAACACGATCGAGGCCTACCGTCGCGACCTGGACCAATACCTGGCGCATATGGGTTCGGCTGAGCCCGACCCCGCCTCGGTCGAAGGCTATGTGGTGCATCTGAGGAGCCGGGAGCTGGCATCCTCGACGGTGGGAAGGAAACTGGCCGCGATCCGAGGCCTGCACCGGTTCATGGTCGCCGAGGGCCTGCGCGAGGCCGATCCGACACTTCTCCTCGAGTCACCTCGTCGTCCCGAGCCGTTTCCCAAGGCTCTCACCGTCGACGAGGCGATCCGGCTGGTCGAGATCCCCGACCTGAGCACGGTCAAGGGGCGTCGCGACTCGGCCCTGCTCGAGTTCCTCTACGCCACCGGGGCCCGGGTATCGGAAGCGGTGGGAGTCGACATGGGCAAGATCGACTTGGAGGACCGGGTGGCCATGGTCACCGGGAAGGGGGCGAGGCAACGACTGGTGCCGATCGGGGGCAAGGCGGCGACAGCGATCGCCCGGTGGCTGCCGGACCGGCTCAGCCTGTTGCATCGAGCCCAGCGGGGCGACCCGCTGTTCCTGAATCTCCGGGGCCGCCGGCTCAGCCGTCAGGGGATGTTCGACGTGGTCCGGGCCAACGCCCTGTCCGCGGGCATCCCCGGCGACAAGGTGTCGCCACACGTTCTCCGCCACTCCTGCGCCACGCACATGGTCGAGGCCGGCGCCGACCTGCGAACGGTACAAGAGATCCTGGGGCACGCTACGATTTCCACAACCCAGATCTACACGAAGGTCAGTCCTGCCCATCTCGTGGAGATCTACGTCCAGTCCCACCCGAGGAGCAGATGACGACGTTCGACATCGCCGTTGCCGAGAAGGCACTTCGAGAGGAGCGAGCCCAACTCGTCCACCAGCTGGAGGAGCTGGGCGCGGCAGAGACAGGTGAGCTCCGCTCCGACATCGACTTCGGCGGGAGCTTCGCCGACGCGGCCGCCGTCACTGCCGAGCGAACCGAGGTCCTGGGCGTGGTCGAGTCGCTGAAAGGGCTGCTGGTCAACGTCGATCGTGCCCTGCGCCACATCGAGAACGGCACCTACGGGGTGTGCGAGCGCTGCGGTGCCGAGATCGCGGCTGCCCGCCTCGAGGCGCGGCCCGCATCCGTCCTCTGCATCGACTGCAAGACCCGGGCCGCGGGCTAGCGGAACACCGGATGCCGGGCTCGCCGAGCCACCTCATCCGCCGCTTCTTCGACGTCCTCCTGTCCCGTCCCCTCGATCAGGCCGAACGGGCCGCGATCGAGGAGTGGCTCGATTCGAGGCAATCGGAGATCTTTTTCTCCCAGCCCCACTCGGATCAGCGGCACGGCTATCACGCCGCCCTGGTGGTGCTCTCGGCAGCCGACGCCGACGTGTCCACGCTCAGAGCAGCATTGCTCCACGACGTGGGGAAGAGGCATTCCGGACTCGGCGTCGTGGGGCGGAGCGTGATCTCGGTTCTGATCGGGGTCGGGCTCCCCCTCCCGAAAAGGGGCAGGCTCTACCGGGACCACGGGGAGATCGCGGCTCGGGAACTCGACGAGATCGGGTGCGAGGCCCTGGTCGTCGATTTTGCCCGCCATCATCACGGCGGGAGGCCGGACGGGATCCCGTTGCCGATCTGGGAGCTGCTCCAACGCGCCGACGAGCCTCCAAAGACGAAGGAGACGGTCAGGGCCCGAATATCCTGACCAGCTCATGACCTTCCACGTCAAGACGACCGTCTTCGAGGGACCGCTCGATCTTCTCCTCCAGCTCATCACCAAACATCAGGTAGAGGTGACCGCGGTCGGCCTGACCGGCGTCGTGGGGGAGTACGTGTCGTTCCTCGACGAGATGGCCGACCTCGACCTGGAGGTGACCTCGGAGTTCCTGCTCATCGCGGCGACACTGATCCAGCTCAAGGCGCAGTCGCTGCTTCCCTCCAGAGGGGAGCTCGATCTCGACGAGGAGCTCGCCCTCATCGAGGAGAGGGACCGTCTGCTCTCCCGGCTCCTGGTCTGCGTCACTTTCAGAGATGTCGCCGCCGTGCTGCAACGCCGCCTTCAGGAGGGCAACCGGTTCGTCCCACGGGTGAGCGGGCTCGACCAGCCGATCGCCGCCCGACCGGTCGACCTCGTGATGCCGCTCGACGCCGATGGCCTGGCCGGCTTGGCGCTCTCGGTGTTCTCCCGGGCCGGGGCCGAGCCCGATCTGGACCATCTCGACCTCGATCTGCCCTCGGTCGAGGCGGCCATCGACGAGATGAGAGCCCGAGTGGCCGAGCTGACCATGGCCAGCTTCGAGACCCTCGTCGAGCACTGCACCCGACCGGTCGAGGTGGCGGCCTACTTCCTGGCCTTGCTGG